>NZ_JAFWFM010000056.1:0-14959 GCF_017515625.1 Geobacillus sp. | reverse complement strand
CGTGGCCGCGAAGCGCACCCTAGGTCTGTAAGATATCCACAAAACTGAAAAAGGATGTAAGGGATTTTGTCGAAAAATATTTTTTGGACACCCCTGAGGGGCCGAAAAGCCTTGATACATCAACATTTCTAGAGGGAGGAGTTGGATTGGTCGACGAAAAAGTCACAGCGGTCGGACCGGTTCGCGTCCATACGATTTCGACCGATAAGTACAAAACGAACACGATCGTTTGGAAAATGAAGGCCCCTCTTGCTAAAGAAACGGTCACGCTGCGCGCGCTTTTGCCATACGTCTTGCAAAGCGGCACGGCCGACTATCCGAGCGTTAAGGCGCTGCGCACCTATTTGGATGAACTGTACGGGGCGACGCTGAACGTCGATTTAACGAAAAAAGGCGAACATCATATCATGACGATTCGTATCGATGTCGCCAATGAACGATTTTTGCCGGAGCAAACACCGTTGCTTTCGAAAGCGCTTCAGCTCTTGGCCGATCTTCTGTTCCGCCCGGCTCTTGATGGCGGGCGGTTTGTCACCGACATTGTCGAGCAGGAAAAGCGGGCACTCCGTCAACGCATTCAGGCGGTGTATGATGACAAAATGCGCTATGCGAACATGCGCCTTGTAGAAGAAATGTGCAAAGGCGAACCGTACGCGCTCTCGCCTAATGGCGAGCTCGAGGATGTCGACGCCATTACAGCGGAAAGACTGCACCGCTATTATGAGCGGGCGTTGGCTGAAGATGAGCTTGACCTGTATGTCATCGGCGATATCGACGAAGAAGAGGTGCTCAACACCGTCCGTCAGCGCTTTTTGCTGCCCGACCGCGCAGAGCCGGCGCGTACGCCCCAAGCTCAGGCAAAAGCGCGTGGGGAAGTGAAGGAAGTGATTGAACGGCAAGACGTCAAGCAAGGAAAATTGAACATCGGCTACCGAACGAATGTCACATACGAGGATGACGATTACTACGCCTTGCAAATGTTTAACGGCATTTTTGGCGGTTTTTCCCATTCGAAGCTGTTCATCAACGTCCGCGAGAAGGCAAGCCTTGCCTATTATGCCGCCTCAAGGCTTGAGAGCCATAAAGGGCTTTTGATGGTCATGTCCGGCATTGAACCGGCCAACTATGAGAAGGCGCGCCGCATCATCGATGAGCAAATGCAGGCGATGAAAAACGGCGATTTCACAGATGAAGAAATGGCGCAGACGAAAGCGGTCATCCGCAACCAGCTGCTTGAGACGCTCGATACGCCGCGCGGGCTTGTCGAGGTGTTGTACCATAACGTCGTCTCAACGCGAAAGCGCCCGATCGATGAATGGATGGCCGGCACCGATCAAGTGACACGCGAGGATGTGGTGCGCGTCGCTGACAAGGTGGAGTTGGATACGGTGTACTTTTTGACCGGAATGGAGGCGACGGAAGATGGAAAAACGGGTGTATGAGACGCTGCGCGAAGAGCTGTTTTATGAAAAAATGGACAACGGTCTTGACGTGTACATTTTGCCGAAAAAGGGATTCAACAAAACGTACGCCGTGTTTACGACGAATTACGGTTCGGTGGACAACCAGTTTGTCCCGCTCGGTAAAACGGAGATGAAGCGCGTTCCGGACGGCATCGCCCATTTTTTGGAGCATAAGCTGTTTGAAAAAGAAGACGGCGACGTGTTTCAGCAATTCAGCAAACAAGGCGCCTCGGCGAACGCCTTTACGACGTTCACCCGCACCGCCTATTTGTTCTCAAGCACCGACAATGTCGAGAAAAACTTGGAAACGTTGATCGATTTTGTGCAAAGCCCGTACTTTTCCGACAAGACAGTGGAAAAAGAAAAAGGGATCATCGGCCAGGAAATCCGGATGTACGACGACAACCCAGACTGGCGCGTCTATTTCGGCGCCATCGAAAGCATGTATCACAACCATCCGGTCAAAATCGACATCGCCGGCACAGTTGAATCGATCGCCCAAATTACGAAAGAGTTGCTGTATGAGTGCTACGAAACGTTTTACCACCCGAGCAACATGCTTTTGTTTGTCGTCGGCCCGGTCGATGAACAAAAAATCATGCAGCAAATCCGCGACAACCAGGCGAAAAAGTCGTTCCCGCAAGCCCCGGAAGTGAAGCGGTTTGCGTATGAAGAACCGAGCGCAGTAGCGGAAAAGAAAAAAGTGATTCCGATGCATGTGCAGACGAACAAGTGCTTTGTCGGCATCAAAGCGCCGTCCGTTCCTGAAGCCGGCGAACAAAAACTTCGGCATGAGCTTGCCTTCCACGTCGCATTAGACTATTTGTTTGGAAAAAGCTCGCCGCATTATGAACGGCTGTACCGCGAAGGATTGATCGATGATACATTTATGTACGATTATACAGAAGAGCGCGGGTTCGGCTTCGCGTTGATCGGCGGCGATACAAGGGACGCTGAACGGCTCGCTTCGGAAATTCAAACGGTGCTGCTGTCGTTTGCCGCGGAGACTATAAAAAAGGAAGAATTTGAGCGGGTGAAAAAGAAAAAAATCGGCGCTTTTTTGCGCGCGCTCAACTCGCCGGAGTATATCGCCAACCAGTTTACGCGCTACGCGTTTTACGGCGCGAGCTTGTTTGACATTTTGCCGGCGTTGTCATCGTTGACGCTTGACGACGTTGCAGCCATTGCCGATGTGTGTTTCCGCGATTCGCAAATCGCCGTTTGCGAGGTTGTGCCAAAAGGGCAATGACAGGGGCTGACCGAAAGAGCGGTAATGCCCCTATCTGGGGCAGCATGGAAAACTAGACCACCCTGAAACCCCTGGTAAAACCAACGATTTCAGAGGTGGTCTCTTTCCCATGTTTTTCAGTTTCATGTCATCAAAAAGGGGCTTTTGCGTCAGCCCCTTTTTTGCGTCCAACAGAAGGAGGAGAACGTTCGATGCGCTATGCGTTAATTACCGGAGCGTCAAGCGCGATCGGGCAAAGCATCGCCCGCGAGCTCGCGCAAGGCGGCTATGGACTTTTTCTTCATTACTACCGGCGCCGCGCGCCCATTGAGGCGCTGCAAGCCGAACTAACCGGCGTGCACACCGTGCCGGTGGAAGCGGATTTGTCGATGCCGGGCGGGGTCGACCAACTGCTTTCCCGCCTCGACCGCCCGATCGATGCCATCATTTATAACAGCGGGGCCACGTATTACGGGTTGCTTACCGACATGAATGACGAGCTGATCGAACGGATGGTGCGCCTCCATGTGACAAGCCCGGCGCAGCTTGTGAAAAAACTGCTGCCGCCGATGATTTCGAAAAAGCGCGGCCAAATTGTGTTCATTTCTTCGATTTGGGGGTTGTGCGGCGCCTCATGCGAAGCGGTGTATTCGATGACCAAGGGCGGGCAAAACGCGTTCGCCAAGGCGCTGGCGAAAGAGCTCGCCCCGAGCGGCATCCGCGTCAACGCCGTCGCGCCGGGAGCGATCGCCACAGATATGCTCCGGCCGTTCAGCGAAGAAGAATTGGCGGCGCTCGCCGATGAAATTCCGGCCGGCCGGCTCGGGACCCCTGAGGAAGTGGCGAAAACAGTGGCGTTTTTGTTGTCGGACGCCGCTTCTTACATCACCGGCCAAATCATCTCTGTCAACGGCGGCTGGTATTGTTGAGCGTATATTTTTTTCGCCCGCAGGCAAACTACCCTTGAAACGTTCATCAAGGAGGGAGGGAATGAACATGTCGGTACTGGATAACTTTGAACAATGGAAAGACTTTTTATCGGAACGTCTGCAGCAAGCGCAGCAACAAGGTTTGACCCAGCAAGTGATCTCGGATGTCGCCTATCAAATCGGGGACTATTTGGCGAAACACGTCGACCCGAGAAACCCGGAAGAACGGGTGCTCGCCGACCTTTGGAGCGTTGCGGATGAAAAAGAACAGCATGCCCTTGCCAACATGATGGTGAAACTTGTCCAACAAAAATAACACCCGGTAAAGAGAGGGGCTCCCTCTCTTTTTTCTTTCCTCTTTTCGGTTGCTTTTCCGTTCGCGGTTATAGTAGTATGAACTTAGCATAAGGCGTTCGTGCGGACAGCGGCAAGGGAGGAGACGGGATGGGCAAGCAGGAGTGGTATTTGGAGTATGAGATTCATGTCAACCGTCCAGGGTTGCTCGGCGATGTCGCCTCGTTGCTCGGCATGTTGTCGATCAACATCGTGACGATCAATGGCGTCCGGGATTCGCGCCGCGGCATGTTGCTTCTTTGCGACAGCAGCGAACAAATCGAGCGGCTGGCGACAATTTTGCGGACGATGGACAACATTACGGTGACGAAACTCCGCCAGCCGAAGCTGCTTGATCGTTTGGCCGTCCGCCATGGCCGCTACATTCAGCGCGATGCCGACGACAAAAAGACGTTTCGCTTCGTTCGCGACGAGCTTGGGCTGTTGGTCGATTTTATGGCAGAAATTTTTAAAGAAAAAGGGCATAAGCTCATCGGCATTCGCGGGATGCCGCGCGTCGGCAAGACGGAGTCGATCGTTGCTGCGAGCGTATGCGCCAATAAGCGGTGGCTGTTTGTATCATCGACGCTGATCAAGCAGACCGTCCGCACGCAGCTGATGGAAGACGAATATAGCGAGGACAACATTTTCATTGTCGACGGCATCGTTTCGACGCGCCGCGGCAATGAGCAGCACTGGCAGCTCATCCGTGAGCTGATGCGCCTCGAGGCGACGAAGGTCGTGGAACATCCGGACATGTTTATCCGCCATACGGAATATACGCTTGATGATTTTGACTATATTATTGAGCTGCGCCATGAACCGGATGAAGACATTTCCTACGATGCGATTGAACGCCCGTCCTTGCTGGGCGGAGACGGATTTTCCGAATTTGGATTTTAATTTTAACAAGTGGAAGGTGTTGGCTGTTGACGGAACTGGGAAAACGTTTGCGGGAAGCGCGGGAGGAAAAAAACATCAGCTTGGACGAGCTGCAAGAGATGACGAAGATTCAGAAGCGGTATTTGATCGGCATTGAAGAAGGGAATTACGCCATTATGCCGGGCAATTTTTATGTGCGCGCCTTCATTAGACAATACGCCGAGGCGGTCGGCCTCGATCCGGATGAGCTGTTTGAACAATATAAGCAGGACATTCCGCAATCGTACCAAGATGATCTTCCGCAGCCGCTGTCGCGCGTGAAAACGCGCCAACAGCTTTCCGCCGAAGGGACGAAATGGCTCGACTGGCTGCCGAAAGCCTTGATCGCGGCGGTCGTCGTCGGGGCGGCCGTTCTTGTTTGGGTGCTGCTCCAGCGCGGCACGGCAAACGAGCCCCCGGCGAAAACGAGCCCGGAGACGGTGGAAGTGGAAAAGCCGAAACAGTCGCCGCTTGAACAGGCGAAACAAAAGCAGTCGGCGAAGGAAACGGACGAGAAGGAAACGAATGAAAACGGACAGCAAAATGAACAGCCAGCGCCGACTGGCGAAGAAGAACAGCCGGCTGCGGCGATGAATGTGACGGAAAAGCGCGGCAACACGGCGACGATTGAAGTCGCCAGCTCTGGCGCGTTTTCCATCGAGCTTTCATCCAAAGGAACGTCATGGGTCGAAGTATACAATACGAAAGGCCATACGTTTTACCGCGGCAACTTGACAAGCGGGCAGACGAAAACGTTCGATCTGTCGGCCGAAAGCGAAGTATGGGTGAAAATCGGGCGCACGCTCGATGTTGAGATGAAGGTGAACGGCCAACCGTTTGCCTACCCGTTTGCCCCGAAAGAGGAAGTATACCAAAAGCTGCATTTCGTGTTGAAGAAATGATGGAACAGGGCGCTTTTCCGCAGGAAGGCGCCTGCTTTTCGCACGGACTGAACTATGTTGAATGAGCGGAGGTATTTGTGGTGAACTTGCCGAATAAAATTACGGTAGCGCGCATTATGCTCATCCCGTTTTTCTTGATCGTGATGCTCGTTCCGTTCGGGTGGGGAAGCATCCAAATCGGCGGGACAGAGCTTCCGGTTGCCCATCTTGCCGGCGCGCTCATTTTCATCATCGCCTCAGCCACGGACTGGATCGATGGCTACTATGCCCGCAAATACGGGTTGGTGACGAATTTAGGAAAATTTTTAGATCCGCTTGCCGATAAACTGCTTGTGTCAGCAGCGCTCATCGTGCTCGTTGAACTCGGCGCCGCTCCGGCTTGGATGGTGATCGTCATCATCAGCCGCGAATTTGCTGTTACCGGCCTGCGGCTCGTGCTCGCCGGGGAAGGGGAAGTCGTCGCTGCCAACATGCTTGGCAAAATCAAGACATGGACGCAAATTGTCGCCATTTCCGCTTTATTGTTACATAACTTCCCATTCTCGCTCATTTCGTTTCCGTTCGCTGAATTGGCGCTGTGGGTGGCGGTCATTTTTACGATTTGGTCTGGCTGGGATTATTTTGCGAAAAACAGACATGCGTTTTCCCATTCGAAATAGCCGGCCACAAAGGGGGAGAAAAGTCTGTTGAACGCGGAGATCATTGCCGTTGGCTCTGAGCTGTTGCTTGGGCAAATCGCCAATACGAACGCCCAGTTTTTGTCGCAGCAGCTGGCGATGTTTGGCATTAACGTCTATTTCCATACCGTCGTCGGCGACAACGCCGGCCGCCTTGAGCAGGCGGTGAAAACGGCGCAAACGAGAGCGAACCTCATCATTTTCACCGGCGGCCTCGGCCCGACGAAAGACGATTTGACGAAGGAGACGATCGCCCGCCTGCTCGGCCGCCGGCTCGTGATCGACGAGGAAGCGCTCCGAGCGATTGAGGTGTATTTTGCCCGCACAAACCGGCCGATGACAGAAAACAATAAAAAGCAGGCGCTCGTCTTGGAAGGATCGACGGTGCTGAAAAACGAGCACGGCATGGCGCCAGGGATGGCGCTTGTGGCAGACGGCATTACGTACATGCTGCTGCCCGGGCCGCCGAAAGAAATGCGGCCGATGTTCAAAAAATACGGAAACGCCTTTTTGCGCCGTACGTTTTCGCTTTCCGAGCGCATCGAGTCGCGCGTCCTCCGCTTTTTCGGCATCGGCGAGTCGGCGCTCGAGACGGCGATCGCCGACTTGATCGACGCCCAGTCGAACCCGACGATCGCCCCGCTTGCAAACGACGGTGAGGTAACGCTCCGTCTGACGGCGAAACATCGGGATCAGGCGAAAGCCAAGCGGCTGCTCGACGAGGCGGAAGCCGCCATTTTGACGCGCGTCGGCCGTTATTGTTACGGGTATAATGATGAAACGCTGTTTACAAAGACATTGGCACGGTTAAAAGAAAGAGGATGGACAATCGCTGCAGCGGAAAGCTTGACTGGAGGCATGTTCCTTGAAGAGCTGACAGCTGTGCCGGGGGCGTCGGCTGCTGTGCGCGGCGGCGTTGTCTGTTACACAAACGGCGTAAAAGAACACATCCTTGGCGTGCCGCGGCCGCTGCTGGAGACGGACGGAGCGGTAAGCGAACCGTGCGCACGCCTGCTCGCTGAGAACGTGCGCACGATGTGCGATGCGGATATCGGCATCAGCTTCACCGGCGTCGCCGGCCCCGATCCGCTTGAGGGCCATCCGCCGGGCACCGTGTATGTCGGCATCGCCATGCGCGGGCGCGACACCGTCGTCCACCGCCTCACCTTATCCGGCACGCGTGATGCCATTCGCATCCGCACCGCCAAATACGGCTGTTTTTTTCTGCTTGAGATGCTCGCGGCCGACTGCTGATCGGCCTCCCCCTTCCTTCTCCATTCTCCACCGCACATCGTTTTTTCCACCGCATGAGTATGGCGATTGTTGCTAGTTTCTCCACCGAAAAAACGAATGGACGTTCGTTTTTTGCTTGGCAATGGCCGCAAAACGCGGTATAGTATAAGTAGTCCTAGAATAAGGAGGAGTAGGTTAGTGAACCAAGATCGTCAAGCTGCATTGGAGCAGGCATTAAAACAAATTGAACGACAGTTTGGCAAGGGGGCCATCATGAAGCTCGGCGAGCAAGTCGACCGCAAAGTGTCGGTCGTGCCGAGCGGTTCGCTAGCGCTCGACATCGCGTTAGGCGTCGGCGGCTATCCGCGCGGGCGGATTGTGGAAATTTACGGCCCGGAATCGTCCGGGAAAACGACCGTTGCCCTTCACGCGATCGCTGAAGTGCAAAAGCGGGGCGGGCAAGCAGCTTTCATCGACGCAGAGCACGCGCTCGACCCCATCTATGCACAAAAATTAGGGGTCAATATCGATGAATTGCTGCTTTCCCAGCCTGACACGGGCGAGCAAGGTGCGTCACGTTTCCGTATAAGTGCGTAGGCACGAAAGCGGAGTCCGATGGGAACATCGGGACAACTCTACAGCCGAGTTGGAAGGTGAAATTCCTTCCCGTGGTGATAGTCCTATATCCACGAGCCTGAGACTCCTGCATGCATTCCGGTGCACCCTCACCGGGATGTATGAAGCCAGGTGAAGTCGTAACCCAAGTAGCCTAAGGCCGCAAAATGTGGCTATGGCGAAAGTGGTGCGGGGCTCCTTAAAAGACGCCTATGGTGACGAAAGGAACCTATGCGTGAAGCTCGGTTACCGGTGCTCCCTGAAAAGGGACCATACAGGACGAACCACCGTGTCTTGTTTGCGGTGTTTCCTTTAACCGGCTGGCTTAGTTCGGTTACTGCTCTGATGGGTAGCGGACGTTCCAATCAGAGGTCCTGCCGAGTAGAGTAGGCACCTAAGGGCGTTCAAAAGAAGGGATAGGCTGTAGGGAACGTGAGAGGCCCCCTAAGGAGGAGACAGGGCTGGTCGATGATATCTTAGGGGGAGTCAGCGGTTCCATAGTAATGATGAAGGAGCGCCGTTTGAACCCCAAAGGCAACGATGGGGGAGGAAAAAACGCTCTGGAGTGAAGGGAACCAGCCGGGGCGGCAAAGTATCTACATGTTACGGCAAGCAGGCTAATTCATGGCACTTCCACCCAGTATTATAAAAAGGGAGAAAGGAGCATGAAGGTAAACAAACTTGT
Source organism: Geobacillus sp. (assembly GCF_017515625.1). Classification (NCBI taxonomy): domain Bacteria; kingdom Bacillati; phylum Bacillota; class Bacilli; order Caryophanales; family Anoxybacillaceae; genus Geobacillus; species Geobacillus sp. The sequence goes on along the minus strand of NZ_JAFWFM010000056.1, from coordinate 5,973 downwards.
CGTAAAAAGCGAACAGGACTTGAGAAACTGCTTGGATCTTCTTTATCAAGAAGCTAAAAAGGGAAAACATTTTTACGGGATGCTTGAGTTGCTTCAAAATGATGTTGTCATTTTAGAAGCTATTCGCCACAGAGATAAAGGAAAATGCAAAATATGTGCTGTATACTTAAGTCCCGGTAACTTCCACTGCCATCATATTGACCCGAGTAAACCTTTAAGTGAGATCAATAAGACCGTTAATCTAGTTAGCTTATGCAACCAATGCCATAGGCTTGTCCATAGCAACCAAGAACCGCCGTTTACAGAACGAAAAATGATTGACAAACTAACGGAGTATAGGAACAAGCTGAAAATATAAAAGTTCTGTTCGCTGGAAAAATTGTAGGTGCTGTTGCCATGTCATCGCGAGGTGATATGGTGGAGAGATAGCCCAAACGGGGCTATCGAAGCTGTCCCGGTGGAACGCCGTGTGCGGGGAAACTCGCACGCACGGTGTGGGGTGGGGGAAAAGCCGGAGATTGCATCAAAGGCTTACCTATCACTATCGCTCGAAATCGCGGAAGCGCTCGTGCGAAGCGGCGCGGTCGACATTATCGTCATCGACTCGGTGGCGGCGCTCGTGCCGAAAGCGGAAATTGAAGGGGAGATGGGGGACGCTCACGTCGGCCTGCAAGCGCGGCTGATGTCCCAGGCGCTTCGCAAGCTGTCCGGCGCCATTAACAAGTCAAAAACGATCGCCATCTTCATCAACCAAATTCGCGAAAAAGTCGGCGTCATGTTTGGCAATCCCGAGACAACGCCGGGCGGGCGGGCGCTCAAGTTTTACGCTTCCGTCCGCCTAGAGGTTCGTCGCGCCGAGCAGATCAAGCAAGGCAATGATATGGTCGGCAACAAGACGAAAATCAAAGTCGTCAAAAACAAAGTCGCGCCGCCGTTTAAAACGGCTGACGTCGACATTATGTACGGCGAGGGCATTTCCCGCGAAGGGGAAATCATCGATATGGCGTCTGAACTTGACATTGTGCAAAAAAGCGGCTCATGGTATTCGTACAAAGACGAACGGCTCGGCCAAGGGCGGGAGAATGCAAAACAATTTTTGAAAGAAAACCCGCATATCGCCGAAGAAATCGCCCGCGCCATCCGCAAACATTACGGCATCGATGATGGCGAAGCAGGCGGCGAACCGATGCAAGACGAATTTGGGCTGCTTGAGGAATAACAGACGGAAGGCGTCCTGGCATGACTGGGGCGCCTTTTTCCTAGCTGCCGAAACGGAACGGCCATTCACGTCCCTTTGCAGGATATGCCGGAGGACGCCCGACTAACTTGCAGGCGGTTCCGTTTCTTTTCGCATTTTGCCAAAAAGAAGAGGAAGAGCAGAACGCTCTGTGTGCCGCGGCTTAAGAAGGGCTCCTGTGTAATATCTTGACAATTCCTACCGCCGCCTTTACAATGAACATGTATATTTATCCATGTACACGGCAGGGTCGCGTGACCGCCCGCAGCGGCGTACTGCTTGGATGCGGGGGCGCGTGGAAATGGCCAGGCAAACGACCAAGCCAATGGGTTGAAAACGGGAATGTCCATCTGCGTCGGACGATGGCGCGAAGAAGGCGCAAGGGAAAACGAAACAGCAAGAGGAGGTGAAACGATGGGTTCGATCATCATCTCCGCTTTGCTTGCCTTAGTCATTGGTGCCGTTGTTGGCTTTTTTGTTCGCAAATCGATTGCCGAAGCGAAAATCGGCGGCGCGAAAGCAGCTGCCGAGCAGCTGATTGAAGAGGCGAGACGCGAGGCGGACGCCTTGAAAAAAGAGGCGCTTCTCGAAGCGAAAGACGAGATTCATAAATTGCGGACGGAAGCGGAGCGCGACATCCGCGACCGGAGAAGCGAGCTCCAAAAACAAGAAAACCGCTTGATGCAAAAGGAGGAAAACCTCGATCGCAAAGATGAAGCGCTCAACAAACGCGAGGCGCTGCTTGAAGCGAAGGAAGAAGCGTTAAACGAAAGACAACAGCATATTGAACAAATGGAAAGCAAAGTGGAAGCGCTCGTGAAGCAGCAACAAACCGAACTCGAACGCATTTCCGGCCTGACGCGCGACGATGCGCGCCAGCTCATTTTGGAACGCGTTGAAAAAGAACTGTCCCATGAGATTGCCATGATGATCAAAGAGGCGGAAACGCGGGCGAAAGAGGAAGCGGACAAGCGGGCGAAAGCGATTTTGTCGCTGGCCATCCAGCGCTGTGCCGCCGACCATGTCGCCGAAACGACGGTGTCCGTCGTCAACTTGCCAAACGATGAAATGAAAGGGCGGATCATCGGGCGCGAAGGGCGGAACATTCGCACGCTTGAGACGCTGACTGGCATCGATTTAATTATCGATGATACGCCGGAAGCGGTGATTTTGTCCGGATTTGATCCGATTCGCCGCGAAACGGCGCGCATCGCGTTAGACAAGCTTGTGCAAGACGGACGCATCCACCCGGCGCGCATTGAAGAAATGGTGGAAAAGGCGCGCCGCGAAGTCGATGAGCACATTCGCGAAGTCGGTGAGCAGACGACGTTTGAAGTCGGCGTCCATGGCTTGCATCCGGATTTGATCAAAATTTTAGGGCGGCTGAAGTTCCGGACGAGCTACGGACAAAACGTCTTGAAACATTCGGTGGAAGTCGCGTTTTTAGCCGGACTGATGGCGGCCGAACTTGGAGAAGACGAAATGTTGGCGCGCCGGGCCGGCTTGCTTCATGATATCGGCAAGGCGATCGACCATGAGGTTGAAGGCAGCCACGTGGAGATCGGCGTCGAGCTGGCGACGAAGTACAAAGAACATCCCGTCGTCATCAACAGCATCGCCTCCCACCATGGCGACACCGAGCCGACATCGGTCATCGCGGTGCTTGTGGCGGCGGCGGATGCGCTCTCCGCAGCGCGGCCGGGAGCGCGTAGCGAGACGCTGGAAAACTATATTCGCCGCTTAGAGAAACTGGAGGAAATTGCGGAATCGTACGAAGGCGTGGAAAAATCGTACGCCATCCAGGCCGGTCGCGAAGTGCGCATCATGGTCAAGCCGGATATGATCGACGATTTGGAAGCGCACCGGTTGGCGCGTGACATCCGCAAACGGATTGAAGAAGAGCTCGACTACCCGGGCCATATTAAAGTGACCGTCATCCGTGAAACGCGCGCGGTCGAATATGCGAAATAAAGTGGCATCCTATTGCCACTTTATTTTTCTTTGAAAATAATGAATCCATGAGCGGTTATTTTCATGCTTGGGTGGCGAGTAAAAGCTTACTCATGGATGTTTTTTGTGCGTAAAATGAGAAAGTACAATGGATCCGCGCCACCTTTGAAGCGAAGCGCCATATTTTTTTGATTAGAAAGGGATCGATCATGAGAATCTTATTTATCGGCGATGTCGTCGGTTCGCCGGGGCAAAAAATGGTCGAGCATTATTTGCCGAAATTAAAAGAAAAACACCGTCCCGATATCGTCATCATCAACGGTGAAAACGCCGCCGGCGGGAAAGGGATCACCGAGCCGATTTACCGGGCGTTTTTGGCCCAAGGAGCCCATGTTGTGACATTAGGCAACCATGCGTGGGACAAGCGTGATATTTTTGAATTCATCGATCAGGCGAAGGCGCTCATCCGCCCGGCGAACTATCCGCCCGGCACACCGGGAAAAGGCATCGTCTACGTGCCGACCGAGCAAGGGGAGGCGGCGGTCATCAACTTGCAAGGGCGGACGTTTTTGCCGGCGATTGACTGTCCGTTTCAAAAAGCGGATGAATTGATTGCCGCTGCCTCGACGCGCACGTCGGTCATCATTGTTGATTTTCACGCTGAGGCGACAAGCGAAAAACAGGCGATGGGCTGGCACTTGGATGGGCGCGTGTCGGCCGTCATCGGCACGCATACGCACGTTCAGACGGCGGACAATCGCATTTTGCCGAAGGGTACGGCGTACATTACCGATGTCGGCATGACCGGCCCGTATGACGGCATTTTAGGGGTTGACCGCGACGCGGTGCTGCGCAAATTTTTAACCAGACTGCCGGTCCGGTTCGGCGTCAAGGAAGGACGAAGCCAGCTGAACGCGGTGCTTGTCGATGTTGATGGAAAAAGCGGGCGTGCGCTTGGCATTGAACGGTTGATCATTAATGACGACCACCCATATTTTGAATAATCGTTTTTTTTAAAAACAAGCTTCTCCTCAGCAGGAATAGTTGTCGAAACAGTGAATATAGTTACAGTGAAGACATTTTACCGTAATCTATTTTTCAAGGGAACGAGGGAGGAGCTAGAAATGGAAATATTAAAAGTTTCAGCAAAGTCGAATCCGAACTCTGTAGCCGGTGCACTTGCCGGGGTGCTGCGCGAGCGCGGCGCGGCGGAAATTCAGGCGATCGGTGCAGGTGCATTGAACCAAGCCGTTAAGGCAGTAGCGATCGCACGAGGGTTTGTGGCACCAAGCGGCATGGACTTGATTTGCATTCCGGCGTTTACCGATATTATTATTGACGGAGAAGAGCGGACCGCCATTAAATTAATCGTCGAACCTCGTTAACTCGATGATGAGTCAATGGTAAAATATAACCTGTTGGCGCCTTCGCTGTAGAAGGCAGGCAGGTTATTTTTGCTTTTTTAAGGGGGAAAACGAATGATTTTCGATGTCCACTGTGATGCGCTCATGAAGCTATGGCAAGACCGGTCGTTGTCGTTTCACGATGGGGCACCGCTTCATGTCACCTTTTCTGGCATGGCGGAAGCGGGAATAAAAGTGCAATGTTTTGCCATTTACGTGCCGGAAACCGTGCCGGAAGAAGCCCGGTTCACAGCGGCATTGGAGATGGTGGACATTTTCTTTGCCCGCATCGTCGAGGCGTTCCCGTCCGTCAAGTTTGTGCGGACGAAGCAGGATATCGCCGCACTGAAAGAAGGGGAAATTGGCGCGATGTTGACGCTCGAAGGATGCGACGCCATCGGTGCCAACCTTGTCAAGTTAAAGACGCTTCTTCGCCTCGGCGTCGCTTCTGTCGGCCTGACGTGGAACTTTCCAAACGCCGTCGCCGACGGGGCGTGGGAGAAGCGCGGCGCCGGCTTGACCGCGTTTGGCCGGCAAGTCGTCGAGCTGCTCAATGAAACAAAGCGGTGGGTCGATGTGTCCCATTTGTCGGAAAGAGCGTTTTGGGATGTGATCGAAACAGCCTGTTTTCCGATCGCTTCTCATTCGAACGCCCATCGCCTCTGCCCGCATCCGCGCAATCTGACGGACGAGCAGCTGAAAGCGCTGATTGAAAAAGACGGGATGATTGGCATCAATTTTGTCCCGTACTTTTTAACGAAGGACAAACGGAGAGCAACGATCGCCGATGTGCTTCGCCATCTTGACCATGTATGTGCGCTCGGAGGGGAAAACAACGTCGGGTTCGGCTCCGACTTTGACGGCATTACGGAAACGGTTTCCGGTCTTGAAACGGTGAAGCAATACGACCAGCTCGTCAATGAGTTGTACAAGCATTACTCCGCCGAACAAGCATCCCGCTTTTTATTCGGCAACTTCTACGCCCATTTACCGGAGTGACGAATATCACGGAGTATCGGATCTGCGTATCCTAAAATATTATAGATGCAATTTGAAGATTTACCATTTGCAGCTTTTATCGACTGTCAGGCGACCGAACAACGCCGCTTTACAGACCCATATATGGGTCTGTGAAGCAGGTGGTTGTTCGGTCTTCCGTCACGCCTTGGCGTGACGGAGAAGTCTGTGGCTTGCCTTCGACAGTCGAAAATGGACAAACCGCTTTTCTGTCAAGGATATGTTAAACTTCTTCGTTGCATCTATCCTGAAAACACCATTTAAGATAAAAAAACGGAACCCACCTAGCCTTCGGAATTTGATTCCAAAGGAGCGACATTCCGTAGTGCACCAGACTACTGGGGTCCGTCTATATATCGGACTTTT
>NZ_JAFWFM010000055.1:0-23328 GCF_017515625.1 Geobacillus sp. | reverse complement strand
TGGATACTCATGTTGCCTGTGGCTCCCAACGGGACGGGTGCCAGGTGTTGCCTGCAGATAGGCTGCCAACCAGCCTATCATGCATCCACCTCCGAAGGGGAAACAGGAAACCCCCACTTCGATAAGTGGGGGAGGTTCATTATCTTGGTCGCCGTTTTGGAAAGGAATGATTAGAAGGGAGGATTTTGCATGGCAATCGGCCGAAATGACCCGTGCCCGTGCGGAAGCGGGAAAAAGTATAAGAAGTGCTGCATGAACAAACAGCAGGAGCGTGAAATCAAGCGGGTGCGGCAGCGCCGCTTTTTTGACCAAAAATATGAGCTGTCGCAAATGGTGCAGCGGTTTTTGGATGAATCGCTGTCTTATGATGAACGCGAAGCGGTCAACCGTACATTTCGCCGAATGATCGAACAAAAGGATCATCGTGAAGAGTTGAAGGTGTTTGAGACGCTTTGGCGTTTTTTCCTCCATCGTTATCCGAATGGATTGCGCGGCGTTGAATGGTTTCAACAGGAAAAAGGGCGTCGTCTGTCTCCGGAGCTCAAGGAAATGTTGGACCGCTGGGTTCGACTTGTGCCGCGCCTTGTGCAATTTGTCGATTTGGATGATGAAGGAGGAGTGGCGGTCGACCGGTTGACGGGCGAGAAACTTCTCATGCCGTATTGCGAGACATTGGAGGTTGTGCGCCCTTGGGGCGGCATGTTTGCCTTTTTGGAGCCCTTTGACGGCGGCTATTACGTTTGCGGTGTATCATCGATTGTGGATCCGAAGGGCGTGGAACGGGCGGAAGAGAACATTCGCGTCTTGTTGACGCAAACCGATTGGCCGTATGAAAAGGTAGCCGTTGAACATTTTCTCGATATCGTTGATGCAGGCTATCCTCCGAGGGCGGACGATATGCAAGAGGAGCGCACGCGATGGACGTATGAATACGAATGTCAGGAAGCCGCTGAGGCGATGAGGAAGCTTGCTTCGATCGGACGCGCTCACATTGATCATGACGATGGGGAGAAAGTGGAAGGTTCATGGTGCACCAATGTGTACCATTATGTCGGAGTGATTTCCCCCAAGCCGATTCATGTGTTTGAATTAGGCGGGTCATTATCCGCTCATCGGTCGCGTCTCGTGTTGTCTACCGAGGAGGAAGGGACGGCCGAACAGCTCGTGTCGCTGCTGCAGGCGTTTGGGTATTCCCCAAAAGAACGAAAACGGGGGACAGAAGCCGTTTTGCGCCGAAAATGGATCGAAAACGTTTCGCTTCATATTGATTCAGACCCAGACTCTCCCCCTTGGGTGGCAACGATGGCCGGATTGGATGTTCAAATGGAAAAAGCCCTTCACACCCCGCTTGAGAAATGGAATGGAAAAACCCCTCACGAAATGGCGCGCGAGGGGCGTGTGCAGGAAGTGGATGTGTGGCTGAAAGAGTATGAATTCCATTTGTTTAACATGCAAGAACGAGCCAATTTGCCGGTGCTCATCGGAGTGAATCCCATTCGCTCCCGTTATGGATTGCCCCCATCTCCGTTTAGCTCATCACATCGTCTTTCGGACTTATGGAAAATGAAATGGATGGGGCCGGAAAGAACCGAGACATTGTTGATTCGCGCGGAATGGGAAGGGATGTATTTTACCGATGACGCATTGGCGTTTTATAACGAAGTCATCGTGAGCGGAGAAAAAGAGGCCAAAGAGGCGTGTTGGGCCGTGATTTTGCTCGTGTGTGAATATATGACCGGGCGGACGTTTTCATCGTGGGAGGACGTAGGAGAAGAAGAATGGAAACAATGCATCGTCGAGCAAATCCCGTCAAGATGGAGTTCGTTTTCATGGGAAGTGGTGAGCCGAGCGCTCGATATGTTGCTTGAGTGGGCCGATTGGCTGGACCGCCGTTATGGAACGAATCATCGAACTGTTGTTTGTGCCGTGCTGGAAGAGGTCAGAAGCGAATTGGAACATTGCTTTGCTTTGCTGGATGAATGGAGGGGCGAGAACGGAAAGGCGGATGAGGAACTGATGGCTTGGCAGCTTGCTCGTTTGTTTGGTTTGCCTATTCCCCTTTCCGTCGGTTTCTCGTTTTTCCGCGTCAAGCGTGTGGAACAGGGGAAGGCGGTGCTGGATTGGCTTGCCCATAACCGAACGGTGACATGGGACATTCCGAAGCGGGCAGAGCCGCATCTGTTGCCGGGCATGTATATCGTCGCCGCGACCGATCGCAACGGCAAGCTGGACGATCTTGCCCGCGTATATCCGCCGTCTTTCTCACCGTACGTAGAGCCGTGGCTTCAGGCGCTGCAAGAGTGGCCAGACAAGGTGGAGAAAGAACGGGCTGTGTTTCAAGAACGCCTGCTTGCCTCGTTGTCCCGTTTGCTTCGCCGGCCGTAGGCGTCCCGATGAATGACGGGGCGCTTGTTTCTCTCGGCTCGGCCTCTATGATTCTCCATTATGCAGGCAAGCCCAATGGTAAGAGTCATTCATATTCTATTCTTAGGATTTTGGGCCATCACCATAACGTGTGCTTGAGAAGCAGGGTTTTTCTCGTTTTACCGAGAAACGGATGAGGACGCGAATGATCCAAGAATCCTACACCTTTAGGAGTGCGGAGTGTCAACCGGCATGAAAATCATGGATTGGCTGATTTCTCCTTGGAGAAGGAAATATGGCATGTTTTGAAAAAGCCAAGGGCACCTTTTGATAAAAAATGGAATGCGAATCGATGTTCTCGACATGAGCGGCGGAAGTCCCAAAGTGCTTGCGATATGTGTTGCTGAAAGCAGTTCCATCACACGTTGATCGTGAATGTCTCCCCAAAGTGTTTAGCTGGCCCGAGCGTTAGCGTAGAGGGGGAGAACGTTCAATGACTATGATACAAAGAAAGTAGGTAGCTATATGGTGAAGGCATCGCGAAACAATCTTTGTCCATGCGGCAGTGGGAAAACGTACAAGCATTGTTGTGGGAAGAAAGAAGCAGTATCGATAGAATCTCTAATTGACCGTGAAGTGGCCAAATGTATGCAAGATGTGTTTTCGTTTGCGTTAGAGCGATATGAGGAAGAGCTTGCTTTCATGATGTCTGGTTCTCCATTTCAAGGGCTTCCTAACGAGCTGGAGACCAGCGCCAATTTATTGCTGACGAACTGGGCGATTTTTCACAGACACGTTGATGACAAAGGGATGACAATTTTTTCAGCCTATATGAGAAGCCGGCGCCGCACGCGGTGGCGTCCAGCAGTGCAAACTCATTTGAAGCGATGGGACGAGGCGGTTCCGTCGTTTGACGAGATCATTCATATCGAGGATGAGCGGCGTTTCCTTGTACGCGATCTGTTGACCAGAAAAGAAAAGTACGTCCGTTTTTTGACGCCGGAGGAGCTTCCGTCTGCTAGGGAGGGGGACGTGCTAGTAGGATGCCTCGTTCCGCATGGGGACGAGTGGACGTACTTCATGAAGGTGCTGCCGATTCTAAAGAGCGGGAAGGATCGGCTTGCGCGGGCGCTTCAAGCGGAATGGAATCCGGATACGAAAACGTGTGAAGTGTTTTTGCGCGAGTCGTTTCCGGAATTGCTTGAAATAGCGGTCCATGAGCTGTTGTGGCAGCTGCTGAGCGAAAAGGACTGGGGGGATCGAGATCAAGATGATGTTTTTCGCGAATTAAAGAAAAAGGAAGAAACAACCTCCTCCATAGTGCTCAGCGAGGCTGCGTTCCTTTGGCGCGCATATTGCGTAATGGATGAACCGGTCATCAAGAATCCTGCTGTGTATGCGGCTGCACTTCGTTATTTGGCGAGTGAAATGGCTGGAAGAGAATTTGTCAATATGGAAAAGGTTGCGGAACACTACGGCGTTCCTGTAGAGGAAGTGGAAGCCGCTGTGATGGAATTGTTTTTATTTCGCACAGAGTTGCTCGATGATGGAGATGATGAGGGCGAGAATGATGATGAGTGGCTCTTTGACGATGAGGATGACGGTGATGAGATCTGGTTCGACGACGGTGGGATGGAGGATGGCGATGAGCTGGACCGTGCGATTGAGGAATGGCTTGACCAAGTTGAGGAGTTGTTTGATTGCGAGGGCTGGGACGTTGATCAAGTCCATCGCTTGATCGACAAAGCGATCCGAACATGGAAAAAGGACGGGTTGCTTGAAGGAGTCGATGCAGCTGAGTTGCGCAAGGAGCTCGAGGAGCTCGTCTGGGAGACGTTTGCTGAACGGGGATTTTTGTAAGGCGATGGACAAAGCAGGCAACAAAGGACAGATGGATGCGAAAGAAGGTGCCCTTGAGAGATGACGGATACCTTCTTTCGCATGCGTTACAATCGGATATAGGCCAGCCGCTCGTTCGCTTCCTCGACGTCAAAGGCATCAGGATCAAAATCTTCGCCTTTCATGTCGTACATCCAGTCTACCAGCTCGCGCAATTCGGGATCGGCAAGAGAGTCTTTTTGCACCGCCGCTTCCAGCAGCTCCAGGTAGCCATAGACGCCGCCGCAATCCTCGGGAGGGCACGCCCGTTTTCCTTTCAGGCAAGCGGCGCGTTCCAGCGGTTTGGGGAGTGTTTCAATCTTTTCAACAGTGACGGTATGGCGCCAGTAGTCGCCAAAATCGTAAATATATAGAAACTTTTGTTTTTCTTCCGTCAGCCATTGCTGTAATGGGATGCGGCGGGCGTCCATCAGTTCTTTTTCCAGCTGAAACGAATCCCAGCCGTCAGGGATGCCGATGAGAACGCTTCCGAAATCGAATTCGTATAAATGGGCTTGTTCCCAACCCATTGCTTCTTGGATGATGAGATGAAGATCGTGAAATGTCGCATGTCCGGGAACAAGGACGCGCCGCCAAATCGGCGGGCGGATGCCGTTTAAGGATATTTTTAACTGATAGGCGGTTTTGGAGCGACGCGGTTTCTTTGATGTCGTGCTTTTGCTTTTTGGTGTTTCCGTCCATCGACCGTGCGGATGGGAAGTTTTCGTTGAATTAAGCTTCGTCATCAATTCGTCGATCAAGTCGATGAGTCTTTTCTCTTCCATGAATATCGTCTCCTTTTTTAGGATTGTTTTTGTATACTTATAGTTTAACCTGTTTCTGAAAGAATCAAAATAATAATAATGGTGATAGAAATTAGAAAACGAAATTGATTCAAGGAGGGAGCCGTATGTCGGTCGGCCGAAACGACCCGTGTCCGTGCGGGAGCGGGAAAAAGTATAAAAAATGCTGCATGAACAAAGCGATGGAGGAAGAGGCGAAAAGGGCGCGGCAACATCGGTTTTTTGAACAGAAGTATGAGCTGTCGCAACAAGTGCACCGTTTCTTAGAGGAGGCGCTCTCCTACGCCGAACAACGGGCGATAAAGCACGCGTTCCGTCAGGCCGTTCGGGAAATGAAACACAGTGAGATGCTTGAGCCGCTTGAAACGCTTTGGTACTTGTTCGTTCACCGTTTCCCAAACGGGATGCGCGGCGTTGAATGGTTTCGGCGCGAGAAAGGGCGTCGTTTATCGTTGGAGCTGCGAAACATGCTTGACCGGTGGGTTCGGCTTGTTCCGCGTCTCGTTCAGTTTGTGGACCGCGGTGAAGACGGGGGGACAGCGGTCGACCGATTGACGGGGGAAACGTTGTTTCTGCCATTTAGCGAGACGATGCCGGATGTAGTGCCTTGGGGCGGTATGTTTGCGTTTCTCGAGCCGTTTGACGACGGTTATTATATTCAAGGCGCTGTTGCCATCGTCGGACCGAATGAGGTAGGGGAGGCCGAAGAAAAAATACGCACTCTTCTCCAAGAGACGAACATGCCGTACGAAAAGCTGGCATTTTCCCATTTTCTTGATATTGTCGGCGCATGTCTCGGCGCTTCTTCATTATCGGAGCGCGGGACGGAAGCAGTTGAACAATGGACGGTCATCTACGACATGTCCGATGCGCGCAACGCTCTCCGTCAGCTGGAACGAAATGGAATCGTGATTGTTGATGAGGAAACTGATGAAGCCGTCAAAGGTTCGTTGCGCGGTGTGATGTATGAATATCACGATGATCTTGCCTCCAGCCCGATTTATCTGAACGAACTAGCCGGCTTTGTAGAGGGGCAGGGGCGGACGATGACGCTCTTCACCTTTGATGCGGACGCCGAGAGGGTGCTGACGAAGACGCTTGAGGCAATGGGGCTGCCGGCGACGGTTGTATCGCGGTCAGCGAAGACACACCTTGTCCCTAAAGGAGTGAAGTTGCTGTCATACGACGTCCAGTTGCCGCCGAGTGAGCCGTCATATATGGCGCTCGTGGCCAACAGTGCGGTGATGCTAGAGCAGACGCTGCATGTGCCGCATGAAGAATGGGGGGGACGGTCCGTTCACGAATTGGCCATGAGCGGCGAGCAGGAAACAGTGGAGCAATGGCTGCGCGCATATGAGTACCATGCGTTCGAACTTCTCCGCCAAGAAGGCAGTCCGGTGATGGTCGATACGAACAGCATCCGTTCCCGCTACGGTTTGCCGCTCTCGCCATTTGTGACGCCTAAGATCAAGCGGACAACGTCTGTTCAAGTATTGCAACGGCTCGATGAGGGCGGATATTTTGCCATGCCGGCGGAATGGAAAATGCGCTTTTTCGGCGCCGACCTCGTCCGTTTTTACCAAGAAAAAACGGAAGGAAAATCAGAGGCGACGAAAGCGAAATACCGCCTCAGTGTGACGGCGGTCGGCCATTACTTGCAGACGACGCCGCTGTCATCGTGGGATGCGCTAGAAGCACGCCATTGGCAGCAATGTTTGGCATTTCACTACGTCATGTTTTCTCCTGACATAAGCATCAATCGAGCGAAACAAGTATTAAGCGGCGTTCAGGCGTTCACGAAATGGCTGGACGGCCGCTATCGGACAAGCCATGCCCGGGTCGTGCGCCAACTCGTGACGGAATTGCAGGAGTCGTTGTTAAAAGCGGTCCGCCTTCTTCGATTGTATCATCGCCCTGATTTGCCAATGGGGATGGCTGACATTATTTGTAAAGAAATGGTAGAAAGGAAAGAGGAGTATCGAACCGGGATGTTTCAGGTGGTGAGCGTCGGACGGGAAAAGGCCGTGATCCGCTGGTTGGAGACGGGCGAACAGTTCCACTGGCGCTTGCCGCTATCGGTGAAATCGTACGTCGAGCCCGGCATGTGCTTGGAAGCCGCGTTCACCAACAACGGCGCATTGGCGGCCGTCCAACGTGTCTACCCGCCGCAGGCCGCTCCTTACATGGAGGCGTTTGTTCGGTTTGACCGGCCATCCGCCAAGGTGTAAAGGGGAAGGGGATGTCTCGACACGAGGCATCCTCTTTTTCTATGATGGGCGCTTGTGAGGAAATGGGGCAGCCGTGCGATTGCGCCAATTTGAGGCATCGAAGGGCGCTTGTGCAGACGGGATTTGCGCCATTGTTGCGTTCTCGGCAGCATTCGCGTCTTGTTTGTTGGCGGCTGTCGCGCTGGAGGACATTGTGCGGAAACAGGGCATTCATTGTCGGTTCATGGACGTTGGCGGCGCCTGTTCTGTCGAGCGGTTTTCCTGGCCGACAGACAGGAAATGGCCTATTGTGCGCGAACCATATAGTAGAATGAGAGGGAACTAGGAGGGAGCGCGCATGAGGCGGGGGGGATGGCTCGCCGCATCGTTTTGTTTGCTTTGGTTGCTGGCGGTCCTTTGGCCGTCGGGAGTGAAAGGAGAAAAAGAAACGGAAGAAACGAAGCGTCTGGCGGTGGTGACGGCGGATCGCGTGAATGTCCGCCAAGGGCCGGGGGTGCCGTACCACCCGGTGGCAAGCGTCCACCGCGGTGACGTGTACCGGTTGGTGGATGTGAAAGACGGTTGGTTGAAAATTGAATGGGAGAAAAATCGGACCGGGTGGCTCGCGGCGCGGTACGTCGCGTTGGCAAAAGAGACAGCCGTCGTGCAAGAAGACCGGCTCCGCCTTCGCCAAGAGCCGAGCCGAGACGGGCGAATTATCGGACATTTGGCGCAAGGGGAAACGGTGTTGGTGATTGGGGAAGAAGGCGGCTGGAAACAGGTCGTGACGGAAGACGCCATCGGTTGGGCCGCTGCATCGTATTTGGCGCCAGCCGAGGCCCGCTCGATTTCACAACAGACTGGAACGGTGGCCGCCGATTCACTCAACGTGCGAGCTGAACCGTCGCTTCACGCCCCGCGGATCGGCCGTCTTGTTCGTGGCGAAGAAGTTGACATTGTGGAAAAGAAGCCGGGATGGTACAAAATTGCCTCCTCAACAGGGCTTGGTGGCTGGGTTTCGTCCGCGTATGTGCAGGTAAAGGGTGGACAAGCCAATGAAAAGGAAGCGGAAGTGCCCCAGTCGGCTGGCCGCTCGCTGCCTTCCATCATCGCGCCTAGCGACTCGCGCCTTTATGCAGACAGCTGGACGAGCGGTCCTGTTCAGGCGCTGGCCGGAAAAACGATCGTCCTTGACCCTGGCCACGGAGGCAAAGACGGCGGTGCGAAAAGTGTCGCTGGCGTTAAGGAAAAGGAGTTGACGTTGGGAACGGCGAGGCTTCTAAAAAACAAGCTGCAATCTTACGGCGCTCGCGTCGTGCTGACGCGCTCCAGCGATGAGTATGTGCCGCTGTCGGCGCGTGTTGCCGCCGCCCGCCTGTATCAGGCGGACGCGTTTATTAGCTTGCATTACGACAGCGCCGCTGATCCAGATGCGTCCGGCATCACCATTTACTATTACGATCGGTTTGCGGATTACGAATTGGCGCAATCGTTCCAAGGGCTGTTCAGGCAACTTTCCGCATTGCCGTTTCGCGGCATCGCCTTTGGCGACTATTACGTGTTGCGAGAAAACGAGAAGCCGTCCGTGTTGCTTGAGCTCGGCTATTTAAGCAATCGGTCGGACGCTGCGGTTGTGGCGACAAACGGTTATCAAGAAGCGGTGACGACGGCCATCGTGAACGCCATGCGCCATTATTTTCAATAGTACGCCCCTTTTCTAAAAAGTGGATAACGGATCTACTGCGGCATGACAAAAAGCGCCCCGGATTTTCGGGGCGCTTTTTGTCGCCTCGCCTTGTTTGGATCACCGCTGGCTGACCATAGAGGGCCATTAGCTTTTCAAGGCGTTTGCCTGAGGGCTGCAAGGGCGAAAGGGTGGAAGTTGGTTGACGCAATAGTTAAAAAAGTTTAATATTTATAAAGGATTAGGATAATAATAATCGACTGTTATCCTAATTAACACTATTGTTTTATTATATACCAGAATATTAAATTCTTTTTCGAAATAATAGAAATGGGGGATAAAATGAAAACGAGAGATGTGCTGTTTACTGGATTGATGCTCTTTTCCCTCTTTTTCGGCGCGGGCAACTTGATTTTTCCTCCGTATTTAGGGATGGAAGCGGGAACGGCCGTATGGCCGGCGGTTCTTGGATTTATCGTCACCGGTGTTGGGCTGCCGCTGTTGTCGGTCGCGGCGGTGGCGTTCACCAAAGACGGCATCCGTTCGCTCGGCAACGCTGTTCATCCGCTGTTCAGCCTTTGTTTTTCACTCGCTGTGTATTTGGCGATCGGCCCGTTTTTCGGCATTCCGCGCGCGGCTAGCGTCGCCTATGAAATTGGAGCGAAGCCGTTTTTCCCTGAGAGCGGATCTTTGGTGATGTGGCTGTTTACGGGTCTCTTTTTCGCCCTTGTGTACTGGCTCAGCTTAAACCCCTCGAAGCTTGTGGATCGAATCGGCCAGCTGTTGACGCCGATGTTGCTGCTTTCCATTGCTGTGCTTTGCCTTACCGGTTTAATCCGGCTTGACGACCCACAGGCGATGCCGGCTGAGAAGTATGCCTCGGCGCCGTTTGTGAAAGGGATGCTGGAAGGGTATTTAACGATGGATACGATCGCGGCCCTTGCCTTTGGCATCGTCGTCATTCATGCGCTCCGTGACCGCGGGGTGGACCGGCCGGCGTTGCAGGCAAAAGCCACGGTGCAAGCCGGATTGATCGCTGGATTGGGACTCGCGCTCGTTTATGGCGGTATTGCCACCATTGGTGCTAGAATGGCTGGTGTCGGCTCATTTGCCAACGGAGCCGAGCTATTGTCATACGTGTCATCGCTGCTGTTTGGCAGCGGAGGGAAGTTGCTGTTGGGCGTGATCGTGGCGCTTGCCTGCTTAACAACGGCGGTTGGTCTAGTCGCTGCTTGTGCGCAATACTTTCAAGAGCTCACCCCGACTGTTTCGTACCGAACGTATGTCATTGTATTAACCTTATTTAGCTTTTTGATGTCAAACCTCGGCTTAAATGCGTTGATCGCTGTTTCCGTTCCAGTGTTGACGATGCTGTATCCATTGGCGATCGTGCTCGTCGCCCTGTCGTTTTTCCGCCGCTTTTACCATGGTTCGGCGAAAGTGTACGGGATGGCGTTGCTCTTTACCGGCATGTTCAGCCTGTATGACGGTTTGAAAACGATCGGGCTGGAGACGGCATGGTTAGAACCGCTCCTCTCATGGGCGCCGCTGTTTTCAGTCGGGCTCGGCTGGGTTGTCCCTGCGCTGATCGGCGCTGCGCTTGGCTTGATGATCGATCGGCCGTCCGCAACGAAACGGAAACATGCGGCGTAAAGGGCTGACTCAAAAGGTCATGTACGCCCGGTCGGGGGAATAATATGAATATAAAATCCGTCTGATGTATATATGGAAGAAGGGAGGATGCCTCGTTGCTTTTGGGGCATTCTCTTTTTTGTGTGGAAAATAGTTTTTTGTTCGAGCAACGGGGCGGAACCCGTGAAAACCGGCAGGCGATTCGATATAATGAGGACAAGCGACGATCGCCGCAATGGATGAAAAGGTGTGAGGAATCGTGAAGATAGCGATTGCGGGAACGGGATATGTTGGACTTGTGACCGCGGCTTGTCCGGCCGATAAAGGGCATGATGTGACATGCGTCGATGTGAACGAAGAGAAAATTCGCCTATTAAATGAAGGGATCGTCCCGATTTATGAGCCGGGGCTTGACTCGCTTATTCAGCGAAACGGCGTTCGCCTTCGCTTTACGACCAACGATGTGGAAGCGTATCAACGGGCGGAAGTGATCATGATCGCCGTCGGCACGCCGCCGCAGCCGGACGGGTCTGTGCGGCTTGATGATGTATGGGGCGCATTGCGACGCATCGCCAGGGCGGCCGAACGCGATTGCCTTGTCGTTATCAAGTCGACCGTGCCCGTCGGCACTGGCGATGAAGCCGCCCGTTTTTTGGCGGAAAACGGACGGCCGGAGGTGAAATTCGACGTCGTATCCAATCCGGAGTTTTTGTCGCAAGGAACGGCGGTGCGCGATACACTGCAGGCGCCGCGCATTGTATTGGGAGTGGATTCGGACCGGGCTGAACGGGTGATGAAGGAGCTGTACGCCTCGTTTGCCCTCCCGTACGTCGTGACGGACCGGAGAAGCGCTGAGATGATCAAGTATGCGGCCAATGTGTTTTTGGCGTTGAAAATTTCGTACATCAACGAGATCGCCAATGTATGCGAGTTGGTAGGCGCTGATATTCAGGCGGTGGCGGAAGGAATCGGCATGGATCCGCGCATCGGCCGCCGCTTTTTGCGCGCCGGCGTCGGGTATGGCGGCTCTTGCCTGCCGAAAGATGCAAATGCCCTCTATTCCTTGGCGGCTTCCCACGGCTATTCGCTCAAAACGGTATGGGCGGCGATCGACGTCAATGAGAAACAAAAATGGAAACTTCTTGACAAAGCGCGTCTGCACATTGGGGATTTCCGCAACCGGACGGTCGCCGTGCTTGGCGCCGCATTCAAGCCGGGCACCGATGATGTGCGCGAGTCTCCTGCCTTGGCGAACATCGAGCGGCTCATTGCCGAAGGAGCAGTCGTGCGCGTCTGGGACCCAGCCGCTCTCGAACATGTCGTCCGCCGTTTTGGCGATGCGGTTGTTTGTTGCGAGACGATCGAGGAAGCCATTCGCGGCGCGGATGTTTGTTTCATTTTCACCGAATGGCCGGCTGTGCTGCAATTTGACCTTCACCGTTACAAGACGCTGATGAAAACACCGCTTGTGGTGGATGGGCGGAATTGCTACGACCCGAAGGCGGCCGAAGCCGCCGGCTTAATCTACGAGTCGATTGGGCGGCCGGGGGTGGTCGGATGGCAAAGCGCGATAAAGGAAACGGTGGAGCATCACGAATGACGTTTGGGACAGCAGCTCACTCACTAAACGTGCAGCGGGCTGCCTTTCTTCATGAATATAGAGAAATGAAAATTCAAAAATTTCCGTTTATAATATTAGGAAAGCGGAAAAGAGGGGGAAACGTGATGACAAAGGAAGAAATCAAACGGCTCGTCGATGAAGTGAAAACGGACGTCATCGCCTGGCGCCGCCACTTGCACGCCCATCCCGAATTGTCGTTCCAGGAAGAGAAAACGGCGCAGTTTGTCTACGAGACGCTGCAATCGTTCGGCGGTCTCGAGATTACCCGTCCGACGAAAACGAGCGTCATGGCGCGCCTTATTGGCCAACAGCCAGGCCGGGTCGTCGCCATTCGCGCCGATATGGACGCGCTGCCGATTCAAGAGGAAAACACGTTTGAATTTGCCTCCAAAACCCCAGGCGTCATGCATGCGTGCGGGCATGACGGCCATACGGCGATGCTGTTGGGGACGGCGAAAATTTTTGCCCAGCTTCGCGATCACATTCATGGTGAGATTCGCTTTTTGTTCCAACACGCGGAAGAACTGTCCCCGGGTGGGGCGGAGGAGATGGTGCAAGCGGGTGTCATGGACGGGGTGGACGTCGTCATCGGCACTCACCTTTGGTCGCCGCTTGAGCGTGGAAAAATCGGCATTGTGTATGGACCGATGATGGCCGCACCCGACCGCTTTTTCATCCGCATCATCGGCAAAGGCGGCCATGGAGCGATGCCGCACCAAACGATCGATGCGATCGCCATCGGGGCGCAAGTCGTGACGAACTTGCAGCACATCGTCTCGCGCTATGTCGACCCGCTCGAGCCGCTTGTTCTGTCCGTGACGCAATTTGTGGCGGGTACGGCGCATAATGTCCTGCCAGGGGAGGTCGAAATCCAAGGGACAGTGCGCACGTTCGACGCCGAGCTGCGCCAGACGGTGCCGCAATGGATGGAGCGCATTGTCAAAGGAATCACCGAAGCGCACGGCGCCTCGTATGAGTTTCAATTTGACTACGGCTACCGCCCGGTCATTAACTACGATGAAGTGACCCGCGTCATCGAAGAAACGGCGCGCAAGCTGTTCGGTGAAGAGGCAGTGGCTCGCTTGAAACCGAACATGGGCGGCGAAGATTTTTCGGCGTTCTTGCAAAAAGCGCCGGGCAGCTTTTTCTACGTCGGCGCGGGCAATGTAGAAAAAGGCATCGTTTACCCGCATCACCATCCGCGCTTTACGATCGACGAAGACGCGCTTGAGATTGGCGTGCAAATGTTTGTCGCGGCGACGTTGAAACTGTTGGCGGAAGCAGAGTAGGATGCTTCCGCTTTTTTGTACATCATAAAGGCGGATCGATATGTATTGCATGCTCTTTCTTTGTCACCAATTCACATGGTTGAACTTGGTGCAGCTCGCGTGAGTGGAGAAGAAATGAAGGAGGGCATAGAGTTCTCTGCCTCCCTTACTTTTTCAACCCCGACTCGATCAAGAACGTCAAGGCTAGGCGATTTTTATAATTTTTGTAATCGACGCTGGGTCGGGGTCTTGGTTGTAAAGAGTATGGACAAAATCGCCATCAAGCGTAGCGAAGTAGCCATAATGGTGGTATGTTGCAATGGCATAATGCAAGGCATCATAGGCTTCAAGCTGAAGGAGTCGCATTTGAGCTAAGGCTAAATCTTGAATGTTGGCAAGCATCGATGTATATAGACGCTTGTCCAAAATGTTCATCTATGGCATCTTCATATGTCATCACAAACGACATAATCGGCTACCGTCCTTGTTTGTAGATGTCCACTAATTTTTTGCCAAAGGGAGAAGGTTTGGCTATTTTTTTCCGTAATTCGGCAAATGGAAGATCCTTATCTGGTTTGTTGGCCTGTTCCGTGCAAGACAGTGTCACCCTCATTTTCGTTTCCAAAGCGGAGGGCATATTGATCACCTCATTGATTCTCCTTTCTAAAAATTATAATGCTGACCGAAAAAAATGTACACATTTTCCTTTTACTACTATACCCATACCCTTGTTCATGAAAACATAAACTAGAGAGAGAATCTCCCTTAAAAGGGGAATGATCGAAAGAAAAGAGGGGAACGGAAAAGAAATCTTCTTTCCAGCCTGTGAGCGAACGATTTTCAAGCAATGGTAAAGCAGCTTTCAAAAAAGAAAATGGAAAAAGATCACCCTTCCTGTTATGATGATAAAGGGTTCAGCGAACAAGGTGTCTACTTTCGTTTGTTGTGTAGGTACCTTGTTTTGTTGGGAAAAAGGTTGTTGGCAGGTGAAACGATGAGAGCTTTCCTTTCCCGCTGGCTTCCCGTCATTCTCTGGTGCCTCGTCATTTACAGCTTCAGCGAGTCTTCCTCGTTCACTGGGGCGAATACGGCGCATGTGCTGCAGATGATTTTGTCGTACTTGCCGTTCGGCGGAGGGGATGAAGAGGGGTCGTCATTTTTGAATTTTTTGATTCGCAAAGCGGCGCATTTGACCGAGTTTGGCATTTTGGCCGCGCTTGTGTGGCGGGCGCTTGCGCCAAAACGGTTTGCGTATGCGGGCGCTTGGCTGTTTGCGACGGTGTATGCGGCAACCGACGAGTGGCACCAATCGTTTGAACCGGGGCGGACGGCGACGCCAAAAGATGTGGCGATTGATTCATGTGGGGCGCTCCTGGCGCTTTTGATTGTATGGGCTTGCCGCTGTTGGGCAAGGACCAAGCATCGGGCGGTCAAACGCGGCGTATAATAGAACAAAGCTCTCCCATCGTATAGATTTAGATGTAAACGGAAAGAATGGCCAATAACGAGTTTGCGAGAAAAGGGAGAGAGGGCCATGGTCGCGTTTATCGCGGGAATGTTTGTGGGTTCGTTTGTGATGCTCGTCATCATGAGCATGATGGCGGTGGCGAAACGGGCGGATGAAGCAAGCGAACGGTGGAGGGAAAAGTGAGAAGCTTGCAGAGGGGCGTTAGGCAATGATCGAACGCCTTAGGTGTTCTAAGACATGCTGGTTAATACAGATGCACGGTTTCATGCACGGCAGCAGCGGCAACTCCCTTGATAAAAAGGGGCTAATGGATGATGGCTGCTGTGGTTGTCGCTGATCATTTCGTTTGCGCCGTTGGTCGCGACAGTCGTTGTGCGGTATCAAAAGAAAAGTCCTCTACTAGGTGTAGGTGGGGGTGGGGCGATTCTGCTTATTTCTAGATCGTTGCACTTTTTGCGGTCGCTGTGCGTGTTGGTCAGGGCATTGGCAGTTGTCAATGTCCTGTTTTTTATCCTATGCTTTTATCTTATTAATTTATAACCGTGATCCGGGCAAATCACAATATGGCTTCGGGAAAACGTCGAGGCGCGGGAGTCTATCGCTTTTGTTTCGTACAAGGAGGGGGAAGAAAGATGGCTCGGCCATCGATTACGGTGATCGGCAGCCTCAACATGGACTTAGTCACTGTGGCGGCGCGGTTTCCAAACCAAGGAGAGACGATTTTAGGCGAACAGTTTCTCACCACTCCCGGCGGCAAAGGGGCGAACCAGGCGGTGGCCGCCGCTCGCCTCGGCGCCGATGTGCGGATGATTGGCGCGGTGGGGATGATGCGTTTGGTCAAGAGCTCATCCGTTCGTTGCAAAATGAAGACGTTTCCGTCGATTGTGTGAAATCGGTTACACATCAACGTACCGGCATTGCTGCGATTACGATTTCTGAGCGGGACAACCGCATTATTGTCGTCCCTGGGGCGAATCATGCGCTGACGCCGGAGGATCTGGATCCATATGAATCCGTGATCGCCGAAAGCGATGTGTGCTTACTGCAGCTGGAAATCCCGCTTCCTGTTGTGGAGTGGGCCGTTTCGATCGCGCATCGCCACGGCGTGCGCGTCATCGTGAACCCAGCTCCAGCCCAGCCGCTGCCGCTCGTGGTGCTCGAGCAGGCGAGTTTCTTGACGCCGAATGAACATGAACGGGGCATTTTGTTTGACAAGATGGATGAAGAATCGTTTGTCGATCAGCTCATTGTCACCGAAGGGGCCAAAGGGGTGCGCATTTGGCAAGATGGACAAGAACGGCTCATTCCAAGTTTCCACGTTCCCGTCGTGGATACGACGGGCGCGGGCGATACGTTTAACGGGGCGCTTGCCGTGGCGCTCGCGGAAGGGAAGGCGCTTCATGAAGCGTGCCGATTTGCCAATGCGGCTGCGGCTCTGTCCGTGACAAAACTCGGGGCGCAAGCTGGGATGCCGAGACGAGAGGAGGTGGAATCATTTTTGGCCGAACAGGAACGAAGTCAATGAGGCAAAAAGTCGATGTGCTGTTGGTCAACCCGACGGACTCGAGCGCTGTCACGTCTGCGATTGAATCCGCCAACAGCGCCAACATCCCGGTCATTACCGTCGACCGCAGCGCGGACGGCGGGAAAGTGGTCACCCATATCGCTTCTGACAATGTGGCTGGGGGAAAAATGGCGGCGCAATTTATCGTCGACCACTTGAAAAACGGCGGAAACATTGTGGAATTGGAGGGGATTCCGGGCTCCTCGGCCGCACGTGAACGGGGAGAAGGATTCCACCAAGTGATCGACAAAGCAGCCAATGTCAACTACCCCCACTTCGCGAACGCTTGAAGTGGGGGCTTGCAACTCCCCAGAAGTACAAGCGGACTTCGTCCTCCTTCCTTGACTTGGGGTTGCATCAGGGGGCAGGTTGACAACTACCCAACGACGCAGGTCATGCCTGCATCGTTACTGATTCTCTCGGTGTGTCTGTTGGCAGTACTTGGCTTCCACACACAACAGACGGACCTACGCTCGATGTTTTACGGTTACAACGTTTCCTGTAACCAACTCCATACATCGAGTAGCCGTGATTGGAGTGCCTTTATTGAACGGTTTTCTCCACGCCTTTATTATATCATACACAAAAGAAAGGGGGGAACGCGCATTCCTCTCCCACTTACTCCCTTTGGTCGTTGAAGTGGGAGTCTCCTGCGCGAAATAGGATGAAACGTATTTCCATCCGCGCCTTTGTCAGCATCGGAGTGTTGGGCGCCATGGCGCATGTGCTGATGATGCTCAACTTTCCGCTGCCGCCGTTTCCGAACTTTTTGCTTGTTGACTTCAGCGACATCCCGGCGCTCATCGCCGCCTTGTTGTACGGCCCGCTCGCCGGTGTGGCGGTCGAACTATTGAAAAACGTGCTGAACTACGTGTTCGTCGGCAGCGCGACCGGCGTTCCGGTCGGCCAGATTGCCAACTTCACTGCCGGGGTGGCGTTCCTTTTGCCGGTTTCCTATATTTATCGGAAAGCCGCATCGAAAAAAGGCTTGCTGCTGGGGCTGGCGGCGGGAACATTGACGATGGCGCTCGTCATGAGCGTGCTCAACTACTACGTCTTTTTGCCGGCGTATACGCTTTTCCTCGGCGCTCCGCAGATGAGCGCACCGGAAGCGAAGGCGTTGGTGGTATCGGCGATTTTGCCGTTTAACGCCGTCAAAGGAGCGATGGCGGCCATCATATTTCAGCTTCTCTTTTGGCGTCTTCGTGCTTGGCTTGACAAACAGGCGGCATCTCGCCAAGCCGCTTGAGAAACAAAAAGCGAGGGTTTTTCCCTCGCTTTTTTGCGTTTGTCAAAAGCGAATCCGCGGCACCCACTCGGCAAACCGTTCTTCTTTAAACGGATTGGCGGTCATCGAATAGCCGCGCTCCTCCCAATAGCCCGGCTCATCTTCTTTCATAAAGCGGATGCCGGACGCCCATTTCGCCCCTTTCCATAAATAAAATGTCGCCGGCGGGATGAACCGGAGCGGATAGCCGTGCTTCGGCGAGATGTCCTGCCAGTCGTGATGCTTGTCTTTCCATCGATAAACAAACAAGGCATCGTCGCCCATCAGCGCGTCAAGCGGCAAGTTTGCCGAATAGCCGAACCGGTCGCCGTTTAAGTAGCCGTAAATTTTCACATATTTCACGTCGGGATCGAGATCGACGAAGCGCAAAAACTCGCGGAAAGCGATGCCTTCAAACGTCGTATCAAATTTCGACCACGTCGTCACGCAGTGCATATCCACGGTCGAAATCGTCTTCGGCAGCCGCATCACTTCCTGATACGACAGCGTCACTTCCTCTTTCACATTGCCGAACAATCGGAAATTCCACGCCGCTTCATCGAATTCGTACACATCGCCTTCATGCAAAATCGGCCATTTTTCCGTTTCGAATTGGCCGGGAGGAAGTTGTTTGGTCATGGGGAGGCACTCCTTTTTCTGCTAAATTTCTCTTAATCATTCATGATACAAAATAGGGAAAGGGGATGCAATAAAAAGGGGCTCGGTTCAGTTGCTGCGGCGGCATTGTTGAGAGAGGACAAATTCCCCCAAATATTGATTGATTTTCGATTTTTCTTAATTATATAATAAAAATGATGAAATTGGAATAATTGTTCTGAAATACGGAACAACCGAAAGAAAGGGGGAAGAAAAAGCTAGTGAAGAAATTAAGGAAGCGAGATGAATGAACCACAATGTCAATACGATGTTTGGAGAGGAGAAGAGAAATATGGTGCTCATTGGCGTGTTGATCGTCATCATCGGCTTCATTGTTCGCATTAATCCGCTTCTTGTCGTGACAGCGGCTGGATTGGCGACAGGACTGCTCGCTCATCAATCGCTGTATGACATTAATGAACAGATTGGAACGGCGTTTACGACCAACCGGTATATGGCGGTGTTTATTGCTACATTACCCGTCATCGGCCTTTTGGAACGCTTTGGGCTGCGGGAACAGGCGGAGAGTGTCGTGGCGAAAATCAAGGCGGCGACAACAGGGAGAATCTTGATGGTCTATTTAACCGGGAAGCGGCAGCCGCGGCTGGGCTTACTTCCATCGGCGGCCATGCTCAAATGGTTCGTCCGCTCGTCGCTCCTATGGCAGAAGGAGCGGCGGATTTGCGTGCAAGTGCCGACAGCGTTGATTCTGTTGGCGTTCAACATCGCTGCAATGTATGTGATTACACTCATAATTTATAAATTTCATCATCAAAAAGGGATGGAGATGCGATGAAAAAAGTGCTCGTGACCGGATTTGATCCGTTTGGAGGAGAAACGGTGAATCCGTCGCTGGAGGCGGTCAAGCAAGCAGCCGGATGGAAAACGGATCGGTATATCGTTGAAGTTCGGGAGCTTCCAACCGTATTTGGCAAATCATTAGTCATCTTGCATGACGCAATCATGCAAGTGGACCCCGATGTGGTAATTTGCGTCGGACAGGCAGGAGGGAGAGCGGATATTTCTGTTGAAAGAGTGGCGGTGAACATCAATGATGCCCGCATTCCCGACAACGAAGGCCAGCAGCCGATTGACGAACCTGTTGTTCCAAGCGGGCCTGTCGGCTATTGGTCAACCTTGCCGGTCAAAGCGATTGTCGAGGCGTTGAGGCGTCACGGCATACCAGCCTCTGTCTCTTATACAGCGGGATCGTTCGTCTGCAACCATGTGTTTTATGGATTGATGCATTACATCACCCAATCGAAGAAGCCCATTCGCGGCGGATTTATCCATATTCCGTATTTGCCGGAACAAGCCGCCCGGCATCCCGGGCAGCCCAGCATGGCATTAGAAACGATCGTGGAAGGGCTGCGTCTTGCCATTGACGTAGCGGTCGAACGTGAAGAAGATATCCAAGCGGTTGGCGGGCACATTTGTTAAGGAGGTTTCCGTTTATGGCGATCATAGAGAAAATCAGTTCTTTTGCAGGAAAATGGAAGTCGGAATGCAAAACTCCGGATTGGGCGTGGCGATCGCCACAGCCAATTTCTCACCCTTGGCGGCTGTTCCAAGCGCCATTTTCAGCGTGTGGCACAACATATCTGGATCGATCCTCGCGGCGATTTTCAGCCGGATGAATGAGGAGGATCATCATAGGATCGGATTAAAGGAAAAATCAAGGGCGAAGAAGAAGAAAAGAAGATCGTCAACAGCGGCTTTGTAAGAGAGGGCCGCTGTTTTTTGTATATTTCTACTGTAATAGAAAAGTTCTTCATCACATTGTCTAGATATTTTAAGTAGGTGTACGTAGAGAAAGAGTGAAAAATGCGAATAAAGAGAGAGACTAAGAAGGATGCAGCCACCTTCATAAAATCACTACCCCCTTCGTCGATAGGAATAATTTTCTTCTCATTGCACATCGTATCCAATAGAAACTTGGAAATAGGAGCGTTATGCCGATGGTCGAACAACGAGAACGATGGTTTTTCCTTTTGGAGCTTGGCGTCATCGCCCTTTACGTGTCCCCGCTCTTTCTCCTTGGCGAAAACGCCCATATTCGCGTCCACGATAATTTGGATTCCAATATCGCTTGGTATAAGGTGCTCTCCGAAAGTGGAAAAATCACCGGGCCGCTTGACGCGAACATTCCGCAAATTGCTAACGGCCAGTTGTCAAGAAACGCCTTCGGCTCGGAGCTGACCGGCATCGTCTGGCTGCACGCGTTATTTCCGACGATGACTGCGTATGCGCTCAGCCAAACGATCACAAGGGTTGTGGCGTTTTTGGGTATGTATTTGCTGTTAAAGACGCATTTTTTAACTGATCCACGCTGGATGGCCGTCCGCATCGGCGTGGCGCTCGCATTTGCGCTGACACTGTTTTGGCCGTCGGGGATGTTAAGCACGATGGGCATGCCGCTTGCGCTTTGGGCGTTTTTGAGCATCCGAAAAGGCGAGGGGAAGTGGAAGCATTACGCCGCGCTTACGCTTCTCCCGTTTTATTCCAATTTTGTGCTCGGGTTCTTTTTCTTTCTTGCCGCCATGGGTGTTCTCTGGCTCGCTGATGTGCTGCGCGGTAAGGGGTGGAACATCCGCTTTTTGAC
This sequence comes from Geobacillus sp., assembly GCF_017515625.1. Lineage (NCBI taxonomy): Bacteria > Bacillati > Bacillota > Bacilli > Caryophanales > Anoxybacillaceae > Geobacillus > Geobacillus sp. The sequence continues at coordinate 2,313 of NZ_JAFWFM010000055.1, read as the reverse complement.
TTCCATCGCTTACATGACGCTGTTGTATTTGCTTGTCGAGTACCGGCTTGTCTACTCGTTTTTATGGGAAGACGAGCCGACAAGCCGGGATGAGTACTTCCATGCCCGCCTGACGTTTTGGCATTGCGTCCGCTTGACGTGGAAAAACTTTCTCCTCGGGCACCATCATGTCATGACCGAGCATACGTTTTTTATTTTGCCAAGCTGGTTGGTGGCGTTGCATCTCGTTTTCGTGAAAAAACGGTGGAAGCAAGAACGGCTATTCCTTTTCCTATTCGGACTGAATTTCGTCCTGTCGGCGTGGTATGCCTTTTGGTTTTATAAAGGGTGGCTGCCGCTTACGGAGCGGTTCCATTTTTTAGACACGTTTAACTTTGCCCGCTTTCATTTTTTGCGCCCGATGATCATTTATGTGCAGTTTGCGCTGGCGTTGAAAATCATGTGGCAATATAGCGAAAACGGGAGAAGGTGGGCGAAGCGGCTGCTAGCGGCTCAAGTGATCTTCGTGTTTTTGATTAACGAAGAAATCGTCTTCCGCTACGAGCCGACGGTGAAGCAATTTTACGCGGAAAAACAGTTCCAAGAAATCAAAGAATACATCGGGCTTCCCGTAGCCGATTACCGCGTCGTCAGCATCGGCATTCACCCCGCCATCGCGCAATACAACGGGTTTTATACGCTCGATACGTACAACAACTTTTATCCGCTGTCATATAAATACGAGTTCCGCAAAATCATTGAACGTGAACTGGAAAAAAGCAAAACGATCCGCACATATTTTGACGAATGGGGCGGGCGATGCTATATTTTTACAGCGGAACTTGGGAAACGGTACATGTTCACAAAACATTCGAAAAAGCGGCTGAAGAACTTGCAGCTGAATACAGAACAGTTGAAAAAAATGGGCGGCCGCTATATTTTCTCGGCGGTTCCGATCGATAACGCGGCGGAAAATGGACTCGTGTTGGACCGTGTATTCACGTCCGATGAGTCGGCGTGGACGATTTACTTGTACAAGGTGAAATAAAAACAGCGGCTCCCTTTTGAAAGGGGGAACCGCTGTTTTCTTGATTTAGCGCTCATTCAACCGCGCAAGCTGCCGGTCGTGCCACCTCGAGAGCAGCCATAGGGCAATCAGTGTCCCAATCAATGTGCATACCATATCCCATTGCGTAGCTGGCTGGGTGAATGGCCGACCAAACGAATACAGCAGCAACGATCAGCAACAACAGACCATGAATGCGGGTTTGCCTTGCTTGTTCCACCTTTTTTCCTCCTTGGAACAGCGAGATTTGTCTATGGTCATTATTCGGAAAAACGCGGATTTTATACAAATGAATTTCATACGGAGAAGGGGCAGAACGGGTTTGTGTTGAAAAGAATATCGACAAGCGAAACAACAGTTTTTCGAATGTCTGATGAAAACGCCGGAGTTTCAGCGGTTATAGGAGCTGCTGTGGAAGCAGCGAGAAAAGAGGCGTTTCCTCCATGGATAGGGAAACATTCCTAATTTTCAACGAGGATGCGAATGTATATTCGCATTTGATTGATTTGATGGTATAATGAAACATGCACAGCCAAATGCAGGGTGGGCAGTGGCCACTCCCTGAACGAAAGGGGGTGGTGCTGATGATGTCGATTGCCGACGCGCTGACGCTCATGATTGCGTTCGCGTCACTCATCGTCGCGGTGATCGCCGTATCCAAAGACAAAAAGTAACCCACCCTGCTAGGCCGAGGCGAGGGTAGGTTACGATGCCCGAGGCTTGGGCCACTACGCTTCTTGCAGCGGCTGTGTATGGACAGGGCATTGGTGGCCGCCAATTCCCTGCTTTATTGTACGTTCCTTCTTCTTTATTATACGCGTATAAAGAAGGGGATGACAAGAACTTTAGAGAAAGGGACAGTGAAGATCGAAAAAAATGAAAAAGAGGGTTGACTCTTTCATTTTTTTATAGTAAATTTTACATTGTCGTTCCGATTCTGAAGGAACTGAAATATAAAGATACAAAAAAACTTGACAAAGTTTTGGATTGCTTTATAATAGAAATCGTCGCCATTGCCTAGTGGTGATAGCGGAGGGGAAACACCCGTTCCCATCCCGAACACGGAAGTTAAGCCCTCCAGCGCCGATGGTAGTTGGGGCCAGCGCCCCTGCAAGAGTAGGTCGCTGCTAGGCAAACAACATGGAGTATTAGCTCAGCGGGAGAGCACCACGTTGACAGCGTGGGGGTCACTGGTTCGATCCCAGTATACTCCACCATCATGGGGCGTTAGTTCAGGGGGAGAACGCTTCGCTGGCAGCGAAGAGGTC
>NZ_JAFWFM010000054.1:0-1658 GCF_017515625.1 Geobacillus sp. | reverse complement strand
TCGACTGGAAGATCGGGAACGACTTGCGAAGCACGCGCCCCCGGTCATCCACGAAGCAGGCGTAGTGGGTTCGTTTCGCGATATCGATGCCCACGACAAGCGTTTGTTCCGTAACTTGATCAATTTTATAGTTTTGTGTAAAATTCATCTGAAGTCCTCCTTGGCATGATGGTAATTGTTTGACACCCCTGCATCATACCAAGAGGGCTTTTTTTGATCAAGTCCCCGGAAAAGCTCCTAACGGGAATGCTCCTTTTTTGACCAACTCATCGATCAATTTTTCCGCTTGTTCTTTGCTGGCGATCGCAAGCCCAAGCCCGAACGCCAATCCTTTTTTCAAAATGCTCATCCTGTTTTCCTCCTTTCCTTCTTTCCTTTATAGTACCATTATTTGGCGGGGCATGTCGAGCAAGCGGCCAAAGAGGAAAATGCGGAAGGTGTTTTCCGTTCGAACCTAGCGTTGCATATCCCACTTCTCGATAAGGAATCCTATCGATGGGCTATCCATTCGTGCAAGGAGGGAGTTCCCATGGCAGAGGAACAACTGCACTACGGAGAAGACTATCGTTTCATACCTGCAACGTCAGCAGCGAGCGGCCTCGGAGTCAGCGTGCTGCCCGATTTGTACTGCCATACGATCCAAATCGTGAACATTTGTCTTGTCGGCCGCCCGGATGACCGCGCGTTTGTATTAGTCGACGCTGGCATGCCGGGATCAGCCGATGACATTGTTTCAGTCGTGGAAGACCGCTTTGGCAGCGGCAGCCGCCCGCAAGCCATTGTTTTAACCCACGGCCATTTTGACCACGTTGGAGCGATTGTTGAGCTTGTCAAGCATTGGAATGTCCCGGTGTATGCCCATCCGGCTGAACTGCCGTATTTGACTGGAAAGGCGAGCTATCCTGAACCTGACGCTTCCGTCGAGGGCGGCTTCATCGCCAAAATATCACCGTTTTTCCCAAATGAACCGATTCAACTGGGCGATCGCGTTCATCCGCTGCCAGAGGACGGCACTGTTCCGCACTTACCGGAGTTCCACTGGATCCACACACCGGGGCACACGCCAGGCCACATTTCGTTATTTCGGCCGCGCGACGCCGCTTTAATCGCCGGCGACGCGTTCGTCACCGTCCGCCAAGATTCACTGTATAAAGTGTTGACCCAACAAATCGAAATCAGCGGCCCGCCGCGCTATTATACCATCGATTGGCGCGCCGCCCGCGAGTCGGTGCGCAAGTTAGCCGCACTCTTTCCGTCAGTCGCCATCACCGGACACGGTGCTCCTGTCGCCGGCAAAGAGCTGCGTGAAGGGTTGACAAAACTCGCCCGTAATTTTGACCGTATCGCTACCCCTGATTATGGGAAGTACGTCCATTAGGCAAACGGACTATCGTTCCGTGAACGGCTTCTATATATATGCTCATTGAAAAGTTAACCTTCGTATAAGTGGTGCCCACTCCGGTTATACTGCTCCTAAGGAAAAGCATGGAAAAGGAGCGGAATTCTGCATGAAACGCCTCAAAATCACCAACGATCACGGATGGACACCTCGGACACTTCGCAAACAGGAACGGAAAATCAAAAACACCCTTCTTCGCCAACGGGTGATGGCGGTTCGCCTGGTCATGGAAGGCTATTTGGGCAAAGAGGTGGCCTCC
>NZ_JAFWFM010000053.1:0-2580 GCF_017515625.1 Geobacillus sp. | reverse complement strand
TTCACCTCCCATCTAACTATATGATACTATATTTTACTGAATCTATCCTATTTTCAGCAAAATATAGTTAAGGCGATTCATCTCCCACTTACTCCGCTTCGCTTCGTTGAAGTGGGAGTCTTCTCGCCTAATTAAGATAAAAATAAAATCAATTCTTGAACGATGCGGTACAAGACAGGACGATACAAAATTTCTTGAAAGATGCGCATATATTCGCGTTCGGTTCCGCCGCGGTCCAGACGGTACGTTTTCATGAAGCGGCGGATTTGCGCCAAGATGCTCGTCAGCCGCGTCCGCACCATCTCCGGGCTCGGAAACGGCGGCTTCCAATGGGAGAATTCGCGCCGCAGCCATCGCTTCACCCCTTCATGGTCGAACCGCTCGAGCATCTCGATCCATTGCCGCTACTCCTCGGGCGTCAAAAACGGATCGAGCTCACGCCACTGTTCGTATTCCGAAGCGGGAGCGATCACTTGGCGATAGCCAATGAAAAACGTCGTCTCGAGCAACCGGCGCGCCGCTTGGTATTGCGCGCGCACCGTCCTCCGGCCATCAGGCGGCATCACGACAACCGCGAGCGGCTCATGATGATCTTCCTCCCAATCGCGCAGCAGCTTCCACGCCTCTTCTTTCCCGTCGCCCGGCAAATCGGGAAGCAGGCAAACCGCCATACGGGTGAGCGGCAATACACGCGCCCGTCCGCGAAACGGGTAATCCATCAAGAAACAGATCACTTCTTGAGACAAAGCGGGCTGTTCCGCCTGCACAAGCCATACATGCGCGGAGGCCGCGGAAGGAAAATCGCAAAACAAGGAGCGGTAATCGTCGTGATGGACGTCCAATCCCGCCGGCAAGCCTGGGCGTCCCGGGGAACGCGACGCCGCCGTCCGCAGCGCCTGCTTCAGCTTGGCGGGCTCAAGCGGCTTGACAAGCAAATCGACGCATTGCCAGTCGATGGCTTGTTTCGCCCGTGCGAACGTCGCCTCGGCCGTTGCGGCAATCACGCGTTGGCAAAACAAGCGGACGTGGGCGGTCGCCTGCGGCCATCGTTCATACGGAATCATGTCGAGTTCGACGTACAACAGCTCCGGCGCCTCCCGCTCAAGAAACGCCATCATCTCCTCGACCGTAGCCGCCGTATACACCCGCTCAATCGGCAAGGAATACGCGGAAACGAGCCAGCGGATCGCTTCTCGTTCCTTGTCGTCCCGTTCGGCAATGACCAATTTCACGTTCTCACCGCCTTGGCTGCAAGCATTGAAAATGAAGGAGCGCTTCCATGCAAAAGGCGGCGGCCAACGCCACCGTTTTTCCGCCTTCATCCAAGAGTGGATTGACTTCGCAAAGATCGACGCTGATCGTTTTCGGATGGGAAACGATTCGGCGGATGAGAGCGCGCGCCAGAGACGGGGCGAGCCCAAACGGCGACGGCGCGCTCACCCCCGGCGCGGCGGCCGCGCTGATGGCGTCCATGCAAATGGTCAACATCACGGCATCGTGATGAGCGGCAAATTCCTCGATTTGTTCATAGGCGGCCTCGATCGGCCCTGCGGTCAGCTCGTCTTCCAGCATGTACCGGCAGCCGTACGTCTCGGCCGCCGCAAACAGCGCTGCCGTGTTGCCGAGCCGCTGAATGCCAAGGCAGAAATAGCTCACTCGATCGTCTTGATCCAATATTTGCCGAAACATCGTCCCGGACGTCGGGCCGTCATCGTACGGGCGCAAATCAAAATGGGCGTCAATGTTGAGGATGCCAAGGCGGGCATCCGTCCCAAGCGCTTCCCGGACGCCCAAGTAATGCCCATACGCCGTCTCATGGCCGCCGCCGATCACGATAGACGCCATCCCGTTTTTCAGCAGGCGGGCGATGGCTATTCCGAGCTCGGCTTGGCTCTGTTCGAGATGTCCGTCCACGCAAACGACATCGCCTGCATCGTACGCTGCGGCCCCTTCCGGAAGATGCCAAGGCAGGCGGGCGAGCGCGGCTTTGACGGCGGCAGGCGCCTCTTTCGCCCCTTGGCGTCCTTGGTTGCGGCGCACGCCTTCGTCGCACGCAAACCCGATGAACGCGGCCGCCCGTTCTGCCGCTGTCTCCAATGGTTGGGACAAGTCGAGCAGGCGAATGCGCTGATGAAGGCGAAACGCCCGTTCATCGCTCACGCTGTCAACCCGCCCGGTCCAACGGCCGGCGTCTGGCGGTTGATACATAAGACCCTCTCCTTTCCATCATCCGCTGTTTGTTTCTTTCGCCGCCGCTTTGCCGTACTCCTCCCTTGCGCACGAAAAAGAGGAAATCGCCGCCGTTTGGCGAATAACACATCTATGAGCTCATTTCGCTCACCACCCGATGAAAATCGCTACTTTAGGATCCATGATGTTCACCGAAACGATCCGCGGGCGGCGTTTTGCCCTCCATCCGGGCATGAAAATGACCCCATTTTCATGGAAAAGATCCATGGGCAATGGTTTGCCCTCCACCCAGGGATGAAAATCCCCCTTTTCTTCCCATAATGAAGAGTAGGCGCAAACAGCTCAATAGGACGTTATGCTTAATGGTGGCTTGGACCCTGTACGGAAAAG
>NZ_JAFWFM010000052.1:0-17128 GCF_017515625.1 Geobacillus sp. | reverse complement strand
TGCCAAGAAAACTGGATCAATCAACAAAATATTGCACTCGGGGTTCTTCACCTAATAGGTGAACATTCGAAATGGAGTCGAAGTCTCGACACGATTGGGTTTCCCAGCATTTTTGATACACTTCTGTCACGGATTCAGGTAAATGTTAGCGATTGATGCGGTCGGGGGGGATCAGCGTGGGGGAATGCTTAAAAGTAGACAAGCCAAAGGATTATAAACATTTAGAGGATGAACAGCTTGTTACACTTGTTCACGAAGGGGATGGAGAAGCGCTTGATTTTTTGATCCACAAATACCAAAACTTTGTGCGCGCCAAAGCCCGCTCATACTTTTTAGTCGGGGCTGACCGCGAGGACATTGTGCAGGAAGGGATGATCGGGCTGTACAAGGCAGTCCGCGATTTTAAGGGGGACAAGCTCTCTTCATTTAAAGCGTTTGCAGAACTATGCATCACGAGGCAAATGATTACCGCGATTAAAACCGCGACCCGCCAAAAGCACATTCCGCTCAACTCTTACGTTTCCTTGGACAAGCCGATTTACGACGACGAGTCGGACCGGACGCTGATGGACGTGTTGTCCGGCACGCAGGTGACCGACCCGGAAGAGCTGATTGTCAACCGCGAGGAAGTTGACGATATTGAGCTGAAAATGGCGGAATTGCTCAGCGATTTGGAGCGGAAAGTGCTCGCGTTGTATTTGGACGGGCGCTCGTACCAAGAAATTTCCGAAGAGTTAAACCGCCATGTCAAATCGATCGACAACGCCTTGCAGCGCGTCAAACGGAAGTTGGAGAAATATTTGGAATATCGGGAAATCAGTTTGTAGGCGGTGCATCGGCCGATGGCCGAACGGAGGCCAAAAGATGGCATTGACAGCGGAAATGCTGATATGATAAATTTTTATGGACATCTCGCGGGAACGGTCAAACGTTTATGTTAACGAGCAACGTTGGCTCGCGCGCAATGCGGGAGCCGAAACTGCACGGCTGCAAAACAGGCCGGTTGCCTTGGTGCAGGCGCTTGGCGGCCAACAAGTTTTGTTCGATGAGCAACAATCATACCGTCCATCGCGAGACGAAGCAGGCGGTGGGGACAGTTTTGATCAATCGTGGAGGTACGAGGGATGCAGCGAGTAATCAACTTTTTCAAAGAAGTCGTGCGGGAGTTGAAAAAAGTGAGCTGGCCGAGCCGGAAAGAACTAGTGAACTATACGGGAATCGTATTGGCTACGGTGGCGTTTTTCACCATCTTTTTCGCCGTTGTCGACCTCGGCATTTCGCAGTTGATTCGCCTTGTATTTGAATAAGCGGGCGGATGATATGCTATAATGAAAGATAATCGTGCGAACATGGAACCCGGAAACGGGTTTTTGTTTTGCGCAGAAAACAAAATGAAAACCGCCCTAGGGAGGCTCGCTGATGGAGAAAAACTGGTATGTCGTCCATACATATTCGGGATACGAAAATAAGGTGAAAGCCAATTTGGAGAAACGCGTTGAATCAATGGGAATGCAAGACAAGATTTTCCGTGTTGTCGTCCCGGAAGAAACGGAAACGGACATCAAAAACGGCAAACGGAAAACGACGAAAAAGAAAGTGTTCCCCGGTTATGTGCTTGTCGAAATGATCATGACCGACGATTCGTGGTACGTCGTGCGCAACACGCCGGGCGTGACCGGATTTGTCGGTTCGAGCGGGGCTGGTTCGAAACCGACGCCGCTCATGGAGGAAGAAGTCAAAATGATTTTGAAGCGGATGGGCATGCCGCTTACTGAGATTGATGTCGACTACGAGGTGAATGAAACGGTCCGGATTAAAGAAGGGCCGTTTGCCAACTTCACTGGAAAAATTGAGGTGGTTGACCTCGACAAACATAAGGTGAAGCTGCTTGTCGATATGTTTGGCCGCGAAACACGGGTGGAATTGGAGTTTTCGCAAATAGAAAAAATCTAATGGAAAAGAACTTGCAATCGTTGTTGAAAAGTGATACTATTTTAAAGTCAGTATGTCTTGAATCTTAGACAAGGCATGCAGCGATGAACTTATACGTGCTGTATAAGGGAGCGAACGTGCTTGATGCGCTAATCCTCCCGGCCGAAACGGGAGATATGAAAGCGGCTCGTCAGATCGGAGCCGGATGGAGTGGGAGGGGCAATCCCTAATACCACATCACGGACTTAAGGAGGTGTGTCTCGTGGCGAAAAAAGTAATCAAAATCGTCAAACTGCAAATTCCTGCAGGGAAAGCAAATCCGGCGCCGCCAGTAGGTCCTGCGTTAGGTCAAGCCGGTGTTAATATTATGGCGTTTTGCAAAGAGTTTAATGCCCGTACCGCTGACCAGGCAGGCTTGATCATTCCGGTTGAAATTACGGTTTTTGAAGACCGTTCGTTTACATTCATCACGAAAACGCCGCCGGCCGCTGTACTGTTGAAAAAAGCGGCGGGCATCGAATCGGGCTCCGGCGAACCGAACCGCAACAAAGTAGCGACGATCAAACGTGACAAAGTGCGCGAGATTGCTGAATTGAAAATGCCGGATTTGAATGCAGCGAGCATTGAAGCAGCCATGCGTATGATTGAAGGCACGGCTCGCAGCATGGGCATTGTGATTGAAGACTAAAGCCGGTGCGTCGTTTGTAGGGGAGGTTGCGTCATTGGGCAACCTCTCTCTCCATGAACAAAAACAGCAAGACGGGCCTGATGAATGGGCATCTGTCCGCTTCTTCGTTTTCGAAAGAAGCGAAGAACGTTCAATGTGGGAGGTTTTTCCGCTAAAACCACAACCGAGGAGGATTTTTCACATGCCGAAAAGAGGAAAGAAATACTTAGAAGCATTGAAACTCGTCGACCGCTCCAAAGCATACCCGATTGCTGAAGCAATCGAGCTCGTGAAAAAAACGAACGTCGCGAAATTTGATGCGACGGTGGAAGTTGCGTTCCGGTTGGGCGTTGACCCGAAAAAAGCGGACCAACAAATTCGCGGCGCTGTCGTTCTGCCGCACGGCACGGGGAAAGTAGCGCGCGTGTTAGTGTTCGCAAAAGGGGAAAAAGCGAAAGAAGCAGAAGCAGCTGGCGCTGACTATGTCGGCGATACAGAATACATCAATAAAATCCAGCAAGGCTGGTTTGACTTTGACGTCGTTGTTGCCACGCCGGATATGATGGGCGAGGTCGGGAAACTCGGTCGTATTTTGGGTCCGAAAGGGTTAATGCCAAACCCGAAAACCGGCACGGTCACGTTTGACGTTGCGAAAGCTGTGCAGGAGATCAAAGCTGGTAAAGTGGAATACCGCGTTGATAAAGCCGGCAACATTCATGTGCCGATCGGCAAAGTATCGTTCGACAACGAGAAACTGGCCGAAAACTTCGCCGCCGTCTACGAGGCGATTTTGAAAGCCAAACCGGCGGCAGCGAAAGGGACATACGTCAAAAACGTGACGATTACGTCAACGATGGGTCCTGGCATTAAAGTGGACCCGACGACGGTGGCTGTTGCACAGTAACGGTTGACTTTCTGCGTCGAGTCTGATAAAATGCCATTTGGCTGAACAAACGAATATCATTTATACCGTAGACAGTAGGTGCCTGTTTGAGGCTTAATTTCCTACCGAGGTATGTGGACGATAGAACAGCGCGCGCCCTGCGTCGAGGACGAGCGGCGGTGCGTTGAACGACACCTCCATGTCTACGCGGCATGGAGGTTTTTTATTGAGCAGACGGTATAAGTGGTATTCTCTCATTTTCCTTACAGGAGGTGCAGGACGTGTCGAGCGCGATTGAACTGAAAAAACAAGTGGTTGCCGAGATTGCGGACAAATTTCGCGCCAGCAAGGCAACCGTCATCGTCGATTACCGCGGCCTGAACGTGGCGGAAATGACCGAGTTGCGCAAACAGCTGCGCGAGGCAGGCGTCGAGTTTAAAGTGTACAAAAACACCTTGACCCGTCGGGCGCTCGCGGAAGTCGGCCTGGAAGGACTGGATGAAGTGTTCACCGGTCCAAATGCCATCGCCTTCAGCAATGAAGATGTTGTGGCGCCGGCAAAAATTTTAAGCGAGTTTGCGAAAACGCATGAGGCGTTGGAGATCAAAGGCGGCGTCATCGAAGGGAACATCGCCAGCAAAGAAGAAATCGATGCGTTGGCGAAGCTCCCGTCCCGCGAAGGGTTGCTTTCGATGTTGCTTAGCGTTCTCCAAGCCCCGATCCGCAACTTTGCGCTTGCGGTCAAAGCGGTGGCTGACAAGCAAGAAGAACAAGGCGCGTAATGGCGCATCGATATGTGCTTAACAATCATTCAGAAAACAAAGGAGGAAGTTGTGATGACGAAAGAACAAATCATTGAAGCAGTGAAAAATATGACCGTATTGGAATTAAACGAATTGGTGAAAGCGATCGAGGAAGAATTCGGCGTAACAGCTGCGGCTCCGGTTGTTGTCGCGGGCGGCGCAGCAGCCGGCGCTGAAGCAGCGGCAGAAAAAACGGAATTCGACGTCATTCTTGCCGACGCCGGCGCGCAAAAAATCAAAGTCATCAAAGTCGTTCGCGAAATCACTGGCCTCGGCCTGAAAGAAGCGAAAGACTTGGTCGACAACACCCCGAAACCGATCAAAGAAGGCATTGCGAAAGAAGAAGCAGAAGAAATCAAAGCAAAACTCGAAGAAGCTGGCGCGAAAGTCGAAATCAAGTAATGGCTGCGCCATTGAAAAAAGAGGCTTGCCCGAAGCAAGGGACGGCCTCTTTTTTGTTACACTATATATACGGAAGGCAGTGCAGCCTGTCGACAAGGAGGAGGGGATGATGATGAGCGAGCATTATTACTCAGTCAATCCGACGTCGGAGCGAAACCCGCAAACGTGGACGTTTACGCTCCGGGGGCATGAATTTCGCTTTACAACCGACAGCGGAGTGTTTTCAAAGCGCGAAGTCGACTTTGGCACACGCCTGTTAATTGAAACGTTCGAGGAGCCGGGAGTGGCTGGGGATTTGTTGGATGTCGGCTGCGGATATGGGCCGATCGGGCTTGCCTTGGCCAAATCGTTTCCAAACCGGCGCGTTCACATGATTGATGTCAACGAGCGGGCGCTCGAACTGGCGCAGGAAAACAAGCAGGCAAACGGGATTGACAATGCGGTGATTTACAAAAGCGATCTTTTTTCGGAAGTCGGAGAACAGCGATTTGCAGCGGTCGTCACCAATCCGCCGATCCGGGCTGGCAAACGGGTCGTTTACGCGATTTTTGAACAAAGCCGCGATCATCTGCTCGATCATGGCGAGCTATGGGTCGTCATTCAAAAAAAGCAAGGCGCCCCATCGGCCTTGCAAAAGCTGAACGAATGCTTTCCTGCTGTAGAAGTCGTCGCGAAGAAAAAAGGATATTATATCATAAAGGCGAAAAAATGTTGACACCGTTTTTTTATTGTGGTAGCATTATAAAATGCTAAATATGCACATTTCCCACATGAGGGGATGACGTATATTTTTGGATATGATGGAAAAAATGATAAAATCAATATACAGCTAAACATATGGTTTTCTACTGGATAGAAACCATTTTCTTTTTTTCTCCATCCAACGCCTGGTTTCCTCGCACCGGGAGCGTGTGAAATCCCCTTACCGAAACGGCGGCGTCATAGCTGAACCGTTTCCGTCCGGATGGCGGGGGCCAGCCGCATGCATGCCTAGCGCTTTGCCCCGGAATGGCGGAGCGGCCGACGGCCTTGGCGGCATATGCCGCCAAGGCGGCTGGATCAATGCGATGTTCCGCTTCCGGTTTTCACTAATGTCTACATTTGAGGGGTGAATCACTCTTGACAGGCCGACTAGTTCAATACGGGCGACACCGCCAACGCAGAAGCTATGCACGCATCAGCGAAGTGCTGGAATTGCCGAACTTGATCGAAATTCAAACGTCCTCCTACCAATGGTTTCTCGATGAAGGGCTGCGGGAAATGTTCAAGGAAATTTCCCCGATTGAAGACTTTTCCGGCAATCTCTCGCTTGAATTTATCGACTATAGTTTAGGAGAACCGAAATATACGGTCGAAGAGGCGAAAGAACGCGACGTTACATATGCGGCGCCGCTTCGCGTCAAAGTTCGCTTGATTAATAAAGAAACGGGCGAAGTGAAAGAGCAAGACGTGTTTATGGGCGATTTTCCGCTCATGACGGAAACCGGAACGTTTATTATCAATGGGGCGGAACGCGTCATTGTTTCCCAGCTCGTCCGTTCGCCAAGCGTCTATTACAGCGACAAAGTTGATAAAAACGGCAAACGCGGCTACTCGGCGACAGTGATTCCGAACCGCGGCGCATGGCTTGAATATGAAACCGATGCGAAAGACGTCGTTTACGTTCGCATCGACCGTACCCGTAAACTGCCCGTTACGGTGCTTCTCCGTGCGCTTGGGTTCAGCTCCGACCAAGAAATCATCGATCTGCTCGGCGACAACGAATACTTGCGCAATACGCTTGAAAAAGATAATACCGACAGCACGGAAAAAGCGTTGATTGAAATTTACGAGCGTCTTCGTCCGGGAGAGCCGCCGACGCTTGAGAATGCGAAAAATTTGCTGGCGTCGCGCTTTTTTGATCCGAAGCGCTATGACTTGGCGAGCGTAGGCCGTTATAAAATCAATAAAAAACTTCATATTAAAAACCGCTTGTTCAATCAGCGGCTCGCGGAAACGATCATTGATCCCGAAACCAAGGAAGTCATCGCTGAAGCTGGAGCGATGATCGACCGCCGGACGCTGAACCGCCTGCTGCCGTATTTGGAAAAAGGAGTCGGGTTGCGGACGTACCGTCCGGCTGAGGGAGTGGCGGATGGTCCGATTGAGGTGCAGACCGTGAAAATTTATGCACCGAATGATCCGGACAACGAAAAGGTAATCAACATCATCGGCAACGGCTTTATTGCGGAAGATGTCAAACATATTACGCCGGCGGACATCATTGCATCGATCAGCTATTTCTTCAACTTGCTCCACGGCGTCGGCGATACGGATGACATCGACCATTTGGGCAACCGCCGCCTCCGTTCGGTCGGCGAACTGCTGCAAAACCAATTCCGCATCGGCTTGTCGCGCATGGAACGCGTCGTGCGCGAGCGCATGTCGATTCAAGATACGAACACGATCACGCCGCAGCAGCTGATCAACATCCGCCCGGTGATCGCAGCGATTAAAGAGTTTTTCGGCAGCTCGCAGCTGTCGCAGTTTATGGATCAGACGAACCCGCTCGCTGAACTGACGCATAAGCGCCGCCTTTCTGCGCTTGGCCCCGGCGGATTGACGCGCGAGCGCGCCGGGTTTGAAGTGCGCGACGTTCACTATTCGCACTACGGGCGGATGTGTCCGATCGAGACGCCGGAAGGGCCGAACATCGGGCTCATCAACTCGCTGTCCACTTACGCGAAAGTGAACAAGTTTGGTTTTATTGAAACGCCATACCGGCGCGTCGATCCGGAAACAGGTCGGGTAACGGACCAAATCGATTATTTGACAGCCGATGAAGAGGACAATTACGTTGTAGCGCAGGCGAACGTACCGCTTGCGGAGGACGGCACGTTCCTTGAAGAAAACGTCATCGCCCGTTTCCGCGGCGAGAACATCGTCGTCAAGCGCGATCGCGTCGACTATATGGACGTGTCGCCGAAGCAAGTTGTCTCGGCGGCGACGGCGTGCATCCCGTTTTTGGAAAATGACGACTCGAACCGCGCCTTGATGGGGGCGAACATGCAGCGGCAAGCCGTGCCGCTGTTGGAACCCGAAGCGCCGATCGTCGGCACAGGCATGGAGTATGTTTCGGCGAAAGACTCGGGCGCGGCGGTGATTTGCAAGCATCGCGGCATCGTCGAGCGCGTCGAAGCAAAGGAAATTTGGGTGCGTCGGCTGATTGAAGTGGACGGCAAAGAAGTCAAGGGTGATCTAGATAAATATCGGTTGCTGAAATTCGTCCGGTCGAACCAAGGCACGTGCTACAACCAGCGGCCGATCGTGAAAAAAGGCGATATCGTGGAGAAGGGCGAAATTTTGGCCGATGGCCCGTCGATGGATAAAGGCGAATTGGCGCTTGGCCGCAACGTGCTTGTTGCCTTTATGACATGGGACGGCTACAACTACGAAGATGCGATCATCATGAGCGAACGGCTCGTCAAAGAAGACGTGTATACGTCAATCCATATTGAAGAGTATGAAGCCGAATCGCGCGACACGAAGCTCGGTCCGGAAGAAATTACACGCGACATCCCGAACGTCGGTGAAGATGCGTTGAAAAACTTGGATGAGCGCGGCATCGTCCGCATCGGTGCAGAAGTGAAAGACGGCGATTTGCTCGTCGGCAAAGTGACACCGAAAGGAATGACCGAGCTGACGGCTGAGGAGCGGCTGTTGCATGCGATCTTCGGCGAAAAAGCGCGCGAGGTGCGCGATACGTCGCTGCGCGTCCCGCACGGCGGCGGCGGCATTGTCCTTGACGTCAAAGTTTTCAACCGCGAAGACGGCGACGAACTCCCGCCGGGCGTGAACCAGTTGGTGCGCGTCTATATCGTGCAAAAGCGGAAAATTTCCGAAGGCGATAAAATGGCAGGCCGCCACGGAAACAAAGGGGTTATCTCCCGCATTCTTCCGGAAGAAGATATGCCGTTCTTGCCGGATGGCACGCCGATTGACATCATGTTGAACCCGCTCGGCGTTCCGTCGCGGATGAACATCGGGCAAGTGTTTGAGCTGCATCTTGGCATGGCGGCGAAAAAACTTGGCTTGCATATCGCTTCCCCAGTCTTTGACGGAGCGACGGAGGAAGATGTTTGGAACATTCTTGAAGAAGCCGGCATGGCGCGCGATGCCAAAACGGTGCTGTATGACGGGCGGACGGGCGAACCGTTTGACAACCGCGTGTCGGTCGGGATCATGTACATGATCAAGCTTGCCCACATGGTCGACGACAAACTCCACGCTCGCTCGACCGGCCCGTACTCGCTTGTCACCCAGCAGCCGCTCGGCGGTAAGGCGCAGTTCGGCGGCCAGCGCTTTGGCGAGATGGAAGTATGGGCGCTTGAAGCGTACGGTGCGGCGTATACGCTGCAGGAAATTTTGACCGTCAAGTCTGACGATGTGGTTGGCCGCGTCAAAACGTACGAAGCGATCGTCAAAGGGGAAAACATTCCGGAACCGGGCGTGCCGGAGTCGTTTAAAGTGTTGATCAAAGAGCTGCAAAGTCTAGGGATGGACGTCACGATTTTGACGAGCGACGAACAGGAAATCAACATGGAAAACTTTGACGACGATGATGATCATGCGCCGGATGCGATCATGGTCGATGTGAAACCGGCTGAACCGGAAGAAGCCAGCGAAGAAAAAGATGCGGTAACGAAAGAGTAACCGGCAATGGCGAAAAGGCGGGGAGCGTTTCCCCGCCCGCGGCCATTGAGGCGAACGGATGACGAACAAGCCATGGAGCAAAACCGACGGATCAAAGAGGGAGGTATACCCCTTGCTAGATGTCAATAAATTCGAGTACATGAAAATCGGGCTCGCTTCCCCGGAGAAAATTCGTTCTTGGTCGTACGGTGAAGTCAAAAAGCCGGAAACGATCAACTACCGGACGCTAAAGCCGGAAAAAGACGGCTTGTTTTGCGAACGCATTTTCGGCCCGACAAAAGACTGGGAATGCCATTGCGGCAAGTATAAGCGCGTCCGCTACAAAGGGGTTGTCTGCGACCGCTGCGGCGTTGAAGTGACGCGGTCAAAAGTCCGCCGCGAACGGATGGGTCATATTGAGCTCGCTGCTCCGGTTTCCCACATCTGGTATTTCAAAGGCATCCCGAGCCGGATGGGGCTTGTGCTTGATATGTCGCCGCGGGCGCTCGAAGAAGTGATTTATTTTGCCTCTTACGTCGTCACCGATCCCGGCGATACGCCGCTGGAGAAAAAACAACTGCTGTCGGAAAAGGAATACCGCGCCTATCGCGAGAAATACGGCCAGTCGTTCCAAGCGTCGATGGGGGCGGAAGCGATCAAAAAGCTGCTTCAGGACATTGATTTGGATAAAGAAGTGGCGGCGTTGAAAGAAGAACTGAAGACGGCGCAAGGACAGCGGCGCGCCCGTATCATTAAACGGCTTGAAGTGCTTGAGGCGTTCCGCAGCTCCGGAAACGACCCAGCGTGGATGGTGCTAGATGTATTGCCGGTCATTCCGCCGGAATTGCGCCCGATGGTCCAGCTCGATGGGGGCCGGTTTGCGACATCGGACTTAAACGATTTGTACCGCCGCGTCATTAACCGCAACAACCGGCTGAAGCGCCTGCTTGACCTTGGCGCGCCGAATATTATCGTCCAAAACGAGAAACGGATGCTCCAGGAAGCGGTCGACGCCTTGATTGACAACGGCCGCCGCGGCCGTCCGGTGACCGGGCCGGGGAACCGCCCGTTAAAATCGCTTTCCCACATGCTGAAAGGGAAGCAAGGGCGCTTCCGGCAAAACCTGCTCGGCAAACGCGTTGACTACTCCGGCCGTTCCGTCATTGTCGTCGGTCCGAACTTGAAAATGTATCAATGCGGCCTGCCGAAAGAAATGGCGCTCGAGCTGTTTAAGCCGTTCGTCATGAAGGAGCTTGTGGAGCGGGGGTTGGCGCACAACATTAAAAGCGCGAAACGGAAAATTGAGCGCGTCCACCCTGAGGTATGGGATGTGCTTGAAGACGTCATTAAAGAGCATCCGGTGCTGCTCAACCGCGCCCCGACGCTTCACCGTCTCGGCATTCAAGCCTTTGAGCCGACGCTCGTCGAAGGCCGGGCCATCCGCCTTCATCCGCTCGTTTGTACGGCATACAACGCCGACTTCGACGGCGACCAAATGGCGGTGCACGTGCCGCTGTCGGCCGAGGCACAAGCGGAAGCTCGCCTGTTGATGCTGGCGGCGCAAAACATTTTGAACCCGAAAGACGGAAAGCCGGTCGTGACACCTTCCCAAGACATGGTGTTAGGAAACTATTACTTGACGATGGAACGCGAAGGGGCGATCGGCGAAGGCATGGTGTTCAAAGATACGGACGAAGCGCTGCTCGCTTACCATAACGGTTATGTCCATCTCCACTCGCGCATCGCCGTCCATGCCGGCTCGCTGAAAAATGAAACGTTTACCGAGGAGCAAAACAACAAACTGCTCTTAACGACGGTCGGAAAACTGATTTTCAACGAAATTTTGCCCAACTCGTTCCCGTACATTAACGAGCCGACGACGGAAAACATCGAAGGGCGGACGCCGGACAAGTATTTCCTTGACAAAGGGGTCGACGTGCGCGAGGAGATTCGCAAGCGCGAGCCTGTGCCGCCGTTTAAGAAAAAAGTGCTCGGGCAAATTATTGCTGAAGTGTTCAAGCGGTTCAAAATCACCGAGACGTCAAAAATGCTGGACCGCATGAAAGACCTCGGTTTCCAATATTCGACGAAAGCCGGGATTACGATCGGCGTCGCTGACATTGTCGTCTTGCCGGAAAAACAAGAAATTTTGGATGAGGCGCAAGCGAAGGTCGATACCGTCTTAAAGCAGTTCCGCCGCGGGTTGATCACCGACGAAGAGCGGTATGAGCGTGTCATCTCCATCTGGAGCGCGGCGAAAGATAAAATCCAAGACCGCTTGATGAAATCGCTCGATAAGCGCAACCCGATCTTTATGATGAGCGATTCCGGAGCGCGGGGGAACGCGTCGAACTTTACGCAGCTCGCCGGGATGCGCGGCTTAATGGCCAACCCGGCCGGCCGGATCATCGAACTGCCGATCAAATCGTCGTTCCGCGAAGGACTGACAGTATTGGAGTACTTTATCTCGACGCACGGCGCCCGAAAAGGGTTGGCGGATACGGCGCTCAAAACGGCCGACTCGGGATATTTGACGAGACGTCTCGTCGATGTGGCGCAGGATGTCATCGTCCGCGAAGAGGATTGCGGCACCGACCGCGGCATTTTGGCACGCGCATTGACGGATGGCACCGAGGTCGTCGTCAAGCTGGAAGAACGGCTTGTCGGCCGCTATGCGCACAAAACGGTGCGCCACCCGGAAACCGGTGAAGTGATCGTCCGCAAAGATGAAATGATCACTGAAGACATTGCAAACGAAATTATTAAGGCGGGCATTACGGAAGTGTGGATCCGCTCCGTCTTTGCCTGCAACACGCGCCATGGCGTATGCAAAAAATGCTACGGCCGCAATATGGCGACGGGCATGGATGTGGAAGTTGGCGAGGCGGTCGGCATTATCGCCGCTCAATCGATCGGTGAGCCGGGCACGCAGCTGACGATGCGGACGTTCCATACGGGCGGCGTCGCCGGGGACGACATTACCCAAGGTTTGCCGCGGGTGCAGGAGCTGTTTGAGGCGCGCAATCCGAAAGGGCAAGCGGTCATTTCCGAAATCGACGGCACGGTCATTTCCGTGAACGAAACGCGCGACAACCAATATGAGATCGTTGTTCAAGGCGAGGTCGAAACGCGCACGTACGTTGCTCCATACAACGCGCGGATCAAAGTGGAAGAAGGACAGCGCGTCGAGCGCGGTCAGGAGCTGACAGAAGGCTCGGTCGACCCGAAACAGTTGTTGCGCGTGCGCGACATTACTTCTGTGCAAGAATACTTGCTCCGCGAAGTGCAAAAAGTATACCGGATGCAAGGGGTTGAAATCAGCGATAAGCATATTGAAGTGATGGTGCGGCAAATGCTGCGCAAAGTGCGCGTTGTCGATGCCGGCGATACGGATGTGCTGCCGGGCACGCTTTTGGACGTCCACCAGTTTACCGATGTCAACGCCCAAGCCATCCGCGAAGGAAAGCGACCGGCGACAGCCCGCCCGGTGCTGCTGGGTATTACGAAAGCGTCGCTTGAAACGGATTCGTTCTTGTCCGCGGCTTCGTTCCAAGAAACGACGCGCGTCCTGACCGACGCCGCCATCAAAGGGAAGCGGGATGAGCTGCTCGGCTTGAAAGAAAACGTCATTATCGGCAAACTTGTCCCAGCCGGAACGGGCATGGCCCGCTATCGAAAAGTAAAACCTGCCGTCAAGAAGGAAACGGCTGGCGATACGGTTCCATCGAAGTAAAAAGTAGAGATCGGTCGGTTCAAGGCAACCTTTGACCGGCCGGTCCTTGATGAAAAAAATCCAGTTGACAATGAACAAAGAAAATGGTAGTCTAATAAAGGTGTTCCAACAACCTGGTACTTTGGAGGATATGTTACATGTCTTATGAAAAAGTATTGCAGGCTGGGAAAATCGTCATTGGAACCAAACAAACGATAAGGGCTTTAAAGGAAGGGAAAGTAACGGAAGTGATCGTAGCGGAAGATGCCGATTTGCCGATTATCGAAAAAGTGACCGCTGCTGCCAATGAAGCGAACGTGCCGGTCACGAAAGTCGACTCGATGAAAAAGCTCGGCAAAGCATGCAAAATCCAAGTCGGCGCGGCTGCGGTGGCAATTCTCCGTTGACCAGTTTGCCTTTAAACCTTTGTTTGCATACATGATGAACCACCTGGATATGTGGGCTTAAACGATACATGTGAAAGGAGGAACTTTTTCATGCCTACAATCAACCAATTAGTCCGCAAAGGACGCGAGAAAAAAGTATTTAAATCGAAATCCCCTGCGTTGAACAAAGGGTACAACAGCTTCAAAAAAGAACAAACAAACGTGGCGTCTCCGCAAAAACGTGGCGTCTGCACGCGTGTCGGCACGATGACGCCGAAAAAACCGAACTCGGCGCTTCGGAAATATGCCCGTGTCCGTCTGACGAACGGGATCGAGGTAACGGCTTACATCCCGGGGATCGGCCATAACTTGCAAGAACACAGCGTTGTGCTGATCCGCGGCGGACGTGTTAAAGACTTGCCAGGGGTGCGCTACCATATCATCCGCGGTGCGCTTGATACGGCTGGCGTTGCCAACCGGATGCAAGGTCGTTCGAAATACGGTGCGAAAAAACCAAAAGCAGCGAAAAAGTAATGAAGTGAAGAGAATGTTTTCCTGAAGGGAGGAAAAACTATGCCACGTAGAGGCCCTGTTGCTAAACGTGACGTATTGCCAGACCCAATTTACAATTCAAAACTTGTTACCCGTTTGATCAATAAAATTATGATCGACGGAAAAAAATCAAAAGCGCAAAAAATTCTTTACACTGCCTTTGATATTATTCGTGAACGAACGGGTAAAGATCCAATGGAAGTGTTTGAGCAAGCGCTGAAAAACGTGATGCCGGTGTTGGAAGTGCGCGCTCGCCGCGTCGGCGGAGCGAACTACCAAGTTCCGGTCGAAGTCCGTCCAGATCGCCGCGTCTCCCTCGGATTGCGCTGGCTTGTGCAATACGCCCGCCTTCGCGGAGAGAAAACGATGGAAGAACGCTTGGCGAACGAAATTATGGATGCTGCCAACAACACGGGCGCAGCGGTGAAAAAACGCGAAGATACGCACAAAATGGCCGAAGCGAACAAAGCGTTTGCCCACTACCGCTGGTAAGAATAGCTGCTTGAAAGGAATAGGTGAAAAGGCGCAATCGACGGCCTGTTCACCTATCTTCCTACATATTTCGGCTTTTTGGCCGCGTGCGCGATCATTTCTCTGCAGAACAAGAGGATGGAGGCGCCATCTATCTATATTTATTTTGAAGGAAGGAGAAAATAACCACTATGGCAAGACAGTTCTCCTTGGAAAATACTCGCAACATCGGGATCATGGCGCACATTGACGCCGGGAAGACGACGACGACCGAACGGATCTTGTTCTATACAGGCCGTGTTCATAAAATCGGGGAAGTGCATGAAGGCGCAGCCACGATGGACTGGATGGAGCAAGAGCAAGAGCGCGGGATCACGATCACGTCGGCGGCGACAACGGCACAATGGAAAGGCCACCGCATCAACATCATCGATACGCCGGGGCACGTCGACTTCACGGTTGAGGTTGAACGTTCGTTGCGCGTATTGGATGGAGCTATCACGGTTTTAGACGCGCAGTCAGGTGTAGAGCCGCAAACGGAAACGGTTTGGCGCCAAGCGACGACGTATGGCGTTCCGCGGATCGTGTTCGTCAACAAAATGGACAAGATTGGTGCGGACTTCTTGTATGCGGTGAAAACGCTCCATGACCGCTTGCAAGCAAACGCTCACCCGGTGCAGCTGCCGATCGGCGCTGAAGACCAGTTCTCTGGCATTATCGACTTGGTTGAAATGTGTGCATACCATTACCACGATGAGCTCGGCAAAAACATTGAGCGCATTGAGATTCCGGAAGAATATCGCGATATGGCAGAAGAGTACCATAACAAGTTGGTTGAGGCGGTCGCTGAGCTGGATGAAGAATTAATGATGAAATATTTGGAAGGTGAAGAGATCACGAAAGAAGAGCTGAAAGCCGCCATCCGCAAGGCGACGATCAGCGTTGAATTCTTCCCGGTCTTCTGCGGCTCGGCGTTTAAAAACAAAGGTGTTCAGCTGCTTCTTGACGGCGTTGTCGACTACTTGCCGTCTCCGGTAGACATTCCGCCCATCCGCGGGGTGATTCCGGATACGGAAGAAGAAGTAACGCGTGAAGCGCGCGACGACGCTCCGTTTGCGGCGCTGGCATTCAAAATTATGACCGACCCGTATGTCGGGAAATTGACGTTCTTCCGCGTATACTCGGGAACGCTCGATTCCGGTTCGTACGTCATGAACTCGACGAAACGCAAACGCGAACGGATCGGCCGCTTGCTGCAAATGCACGCCAACCATCGGGAGGAAATCTCGAAAGTATACGCCGGCGACATTGCGGCAGCAGTAGGTTTAAAAGATACGACAACCGGCGATACTCTATGTGATGAGAAAAACCTCGTCATCCTAGAATCGATGCAGTTCCCAGAGCCGGTTATTTCGGTCGCGATCGAACCGAAATCGAAAGCAGACCAAGACAAAATGGGTCAAGCGCTGCAAAAATTGCAAGAAGAAGACCCGACGTTCCGCGCTCACACCGACCCGGAAACAGGGCAAACGATCATTTCCGGGATGGGCGAGCTGCATCTTGACATCATCGTTGACCGGATGCGCCGTGAGTTCAAAGTTGAGGCGAACGTCGGCGCGCCGCAAGTTGCTTACCGCGAAACGTTCCGCAAATCGGCCCAAGTCGAAGGCAAATTCGTTCGCCAGTCCGGCGGCCGCGGTCAATACGGTCACGTTTGGATCGAATTCTCGCCGAACGAACGCGGCAAAGGCTTCGAATTCGAAAACGCCATTGTCGGCGGTGTCGTTCCGAAAGAGTATGTGCCGGCCGTCCAAGCTGGTTTGGAAGAAGCGATGCAAAATGGCGTCTTAGCTGGCTATCCGATCGTCGACATTAAAGCGAAACTGTTCGACGGATCGTACCACGACGTCGACTCGAGTGAAATGGCGTTCAAAATCGCCGCTTCATTGGCGCTGAAAAACGCCGCGACGAAGTGTGATCCGGTTCTCCTTGAGCCGATCATGAAAGTCGAAGTTGTCATCCCTGAGGAATACCTCGGCGACATTATGGGTGACATCACGTCTCGCCGCGGTCGCGTTGAAGGGATGGAAGCGCGCGGGAATGCCCAAGTCGTGCGCGCGATGGTACCGCTGGCCGAAATGTTCGGTTATGCGACATCGCTCCGTTCGAACACGCAAGGGCGCGGAACATTCTCGATGGTATTTGATCACTACGAAGAAGTTCCGAAAAACATCGCCGATGAAATTATCAAAAAAAATAAAGGCGAATAATTGATTTCTCTTGCTAGTTCCGCTATAAATACTTATGTAAGTAAGACTTGGGAACATTTTGTTCCCAAGCATCCTATACTTACCTAACTATACAAATTCATATTTTACTTTTAAGGAGGATCTTTCTCATGGCTAAAGCGAAATTTGAGCGCACGAAACCGCACGTCAACATTGGCACGATCGGCCACGTTGACCATGGGAAAACGACGCTGACAGCTGCGATCACGACGGTTCTTGCGAAACAAGGGAAAGCCGAAGCAAAAGCGTACGACCAAATCGACGCAGCTCCGGAAGAGCGTGAACGCGGGATCACGATTTCGACGGCCCACGTCGAGTATGAAACAGAGGCTCGTCACTACGCGCACGTTGACTGCCCGGG
>NZ_JAFWFM010000051.1:0-2838 GCF_017515625.1 Geobacillus sp. | reverse complement strand
TATCGTATCATCGCCTCAAGATGAGGGATGAGAGTCCGAAAGCGCTTACGATATGAATTCCTGAAAATGGTTCGCTAACTAGTGATTGACAACACCCGTAGTGAACCGAAAAAATGTTCTCCACAAAGTCTTGACTGACTCTCTTTTTTTGGCAATCGTCCGCAAGGAGAATAAAAGATGGTACAATAGAAAAAAAGAGGTCAAGACTGTTTTGCAAAAATAATGTTAAAGGAAGATCAAGAGTGAATAAATATACACATTCGTTTCATGAACGCGCCAATGGGTTGGCAGACAGCTTTATTTTAGAGCATTACAGCTTGAGCGAGCTCAATTTTGAGACCGTCAGCCATTACCGGGAGCAGTTTGCCCGCGCCAAACCGGGGCATCCATGGAACAGTCTTGAGACGAAAGAGTTTTTATACAAAATCGGCGCTTGGGGCAAGCTGCGCGACAGCAGCAAAGAAGGACTGACGCTCGCCGGACTCGTGATGTTCAGCGAAGAGCGGATCATTACCGAGGTGCTGCCGCAATATTTTTTAGAATACCGGGAATATGACGGTGCAAAGGCGGCAGGATGGGCGAAGCGGTTCACATCGCAGGATGGAACGTGGTCCGGCAACGCCTATGATTTTTATTTCCGCGTGTTGGCGGAGTTGGAGCGCCACGTTTGGCTTGAGGAAGGGCGTGATCTGCTCGCCGAGGCGCTCGCTAATGCCATCGTTCATGCCGATTACGGGGAAGAAGGCGGCATTACCGTTGAAAAAGAGGACGGGGCGTTTCGATTTGCCAACCCGGGCCGGTTCCGCCTGCCAATTGAAGCCGCTATGGCTGGACAAATGAGCAATCTGCGCAATCCGAACATCTTTAAAATGTTTTTGTTGATCGATGTATGCAAACGCGCAGGATCCGGTTTGAAGCGCATGCATGATTGGCAGGAACGGGCGCTTGTCCAGCCGGTCGATATTTTGCAGCAAATGAATCCAGACCGCACGATCGTGACGTTATGCCCATTGTTGTTTCCAGCTGAGGCGGGGGCGACAATTGAAACAGAAATCAATGAATCATTGCAACAGCAAGAACAAGCATGGATAGAACACGGTGCGGATCAACATGACGTGGACTTCGGAAGTAACGAGGCCAACTACGTAAATAAGGAGCTCAACTCCGTTATTATCGAACAAAAATCCGTAAACAACTCGACGAACTCCTTGAATAGGGAGGCAAACTCCGTAAAAAACGAAGTTGACTCCGTAAATATCCCGTCACGCTCCGTTAATAAAGGTGCAAACTCCGTTAATAAAACGCCAAACTCCGTAAATAATGCTATATCTGTTGATGAAAGGGAGGAAGAAGAGAGAAACGAGGCGATCGATGAGCGGCTGTGGGAGATGGCAGAACTGGCACGTCGAAAAAAGCGGTTGGCTCCGGCGGTTATGGAAGAGATGATCGTCCGCCTGTGCTGCGAGCGACCGCTGCGGCTGAAAGAGTTGGCGACGCTGTTGGAACGGACGCCGGATGGGCTGCGCACCAACTACTTAGGGAAGCTGGTCGACGAAGGGAAAATCCGATTGAAATATCCGGATCAGCCGAACCACCCGCGCCAGGCGTACATCGGCGTCAAAGAAAGATGAGGGACGGGTTGTGCAGTTGCCAACAAATGAAAAGGAAACGGGCTGTTTAACCGTCCGAATGCGGTTGGCGCTTCTTGCTGTTCAGCGAGGTTGAACAGCGTCCGGCTCGTGCTGAAAATGCCGTTGTTGCATGACGATAAAGCCGCAGTCAAGACGACGAAGTTAATGATTCCGGCAGCCGCATGAATGATAGTTTGTAAATGAACAATGTTTCCAAAATATTATTTATAGAATAGTTTGAATAGTTCAGGGAATGATCGAGATTGCCCAGCGGCATCCTATTTTGTACAATAGGAAAGCACAGGCGAAGAGGAACGGAGCGAAGGTGATCGACATGGAAGAACGGGACATGAAGACGTTTCTTGCCCAGCTGCAGCAAGAAGGGTTGCTGACCGAGCAGACGCGTCCGGTTTGGGAAATGATTTTGCCGAAACGATTAAAACGAATGTATGACGTTCTTAACGAGCGCACCCGTTATATTACGGTTTTGATTGAAGCGGTCGACGACCCGCACAATCAGGCAGCGGTGCTGCGGACAGCCGAGGCGTTCGGCGTTCAAGACATCCATATCGTCACGGGAAAAGCGCCATTTTCGCCAAACCGGCTCGTGACGCGCCATGCTGACCAATGGCTGACGCTTCACCGGCAGCCTGATATCGAAACCGCCATCAACGACTTAAAACAGCAAGGGTATCAAGTGTATGCCAGCTATCTTGGCGAGGGGACGATTCCTCTTTCCGACATCGATGTATCCAAACCGACGGCGCTTTTATTTGGCAACGAACATAGCGGCGTATCCGATGAGGCGCTGAAACT
Source organism: Geobacillus sp. (assembly GCF_017515625.1). Lineage (NCBI taxonomy): Bacteria > Bacillati > Bacillota > Bacilli > Caryophanales > Anoxybacillaceae > Geobacillus > Geobacillus sp. The sequence continues at coordinate 391 of NZ_JAFWFM010000051.1, read as the reverse complement.
CGCAGACGGGACGTTCGTCATCCCGATGTACGGCTTCGTCCAAAGCTTTAACATTTCCGTTGCCGCGGCGCTGGCGCTGTACGATGTGACTGAGCGCGCCCGCCGCCAAGCCGGAACGCGCTATTATTTATCGTCGAATGAGAAAAAAGCGCTCTACCAACAATGGATGTGGCAAACGTTGAATCCGCGCATCCGCAAACAGCTTGAGCTGCAAGGGTATACCATTTAACTTCCCTCCGAAAGAAGTCTTCTACTTCTAAACGTGAAGGTGCGCCAGCACCAGTGAAAGTGGGAGATGAATGTCGGTTGGCGTTAGCCAACGAATAGGATAGAATATGGCTAGAACGGACACCTTCGGAACGAAGGGAAGCGTAAAGGGTTCTTGTGTGTG
>NZ_JAFWFM010000050.1:0-2145 GCF_017515625.1 Geobacillus sp. | reverse complement strand
CCATGCTCCTGACCTACGGTGCAACGGCCATGCGTGAAGTACCTGCAGCCCCCACCGGTGCGGGAAGCGCCTATATGCCGAATCTTCCGGCTACAAGCCTGGCAAGCCACATGATGCCGATGGTCATCTCCGCCTTTAAAGCGGAGCACCCAAACGTCTCGTTCCATCTCCGCCAAGGGTCGTACTATTATTTAATCGAAGCGGTGAAAAAACGGGAGATCGACCTTGCCTTTCTCGGACCGATTCCGGTTCATGAAATCGGCATTAAAGGAGAAATTTTGTTTTCCGAACCGTTTGCCGCCCTCCTGCCGAACAGCCATCCGCTCGCCCGCCGCGACCGGATCGTATTGAACGAACTGCGCCATGATCCATTTGTAACGTTTCCAAAAGGATACATTTTGCATCAAATCGTTATTGACGCTTGCCACCAAGCCGGATTTTCGCCCAACATTTCATCGGAAGGCGAAGATCTCGATGCCATTAAAGGGCTTGTCTCCGCTGGCATCGGCGTGACCCTCCTGCCGGAAAGCGCCTTGTCGGAAAGCCTTCTTCGCTACGCCGCCAAAGTGCCAATCGAGATGCCGCAAGTAAAGCGCAACGTCGGCATTATCATTTCCGACCACCACGAACTCGCTCCGTCGGTAAAAGTGTTTTACCGGTTTGTGAAAGACTTTTTCGCGGAGCTCGAGCGGTATCAATTGCGGGGGTGAACGCTCCCCCGCCTACGCTCACGTCGAAAAACGGATTCGAGATCACAAAAAAAGACGCAGGTGCTTCCCCCTGCGTCTTTCCTTTCTTCTTCTGCACACTTCCCCTTTCCATCGCCTTCACTCATCAAGGATCATTCAAAAGAAGATGTGGAGAGCACCAAGTTCGGACGCTGCTTCCGTTCGATTGCGTCCGAACGTCATCCTAACCGCACGACCGTCCGGCCGCGCAGTTCGCCGCGCAAAATGCGCTTAAGCGCTTGCGGCAATTCAGCGAGCGAAATCTCTTGAGCAATCCGCTCCAAATCCGGCTTTAAGTCGCCAGCGAGCCGCTCCCAAATGCGGAGGCGCACATCCATTGGACAATAGACGGAATCAACGCCAAACAAGCTGACGCCGCGCAAAATGAATGGATGGACGGTTGTCGGCACCTCGACGCCGCCTGTCAACCCACTCACCGCCACCGCTCCGCCGTAGCGGATGCGGCTTAACACCGTCGCCAGCGTCCGGCCGCCGACCGGGTCAACCGCCGCGGCCCAGCGCTGCTTATCAAGCGGACGAATGCGTTCAGCCGTGACGTCTTCGCGCGTCAACACTTCCTTGGCGCCGAGGGCGCGCAAATAGTCGTGCTCCGCCGTTTTGCCTGTGCTCGCTTCCACCGTATAGCCGCGCTTGGCGAGCATCGACACGGCCAGACTCCCGACGCCGCCCGTCGCCCCCGTGACAAGCACCGGTCCGCGTTCCGGCGTCAACCCATGCTCCTCAAGACGGTGAATGGACAGCGCCGCTGTAAACCCAGCCGTCCCAATCGCCATCGCTTCTTTCAACGTCAACCCTTTTGGCAGCGGCACGAGCCAATCGCCGTGCAGGCGAGCATATTCACTGTAGCCCCCGAAATGCGTCACACCGATTTCATATCCGGTCGCGATCACCTCGTCCCCTTCGCGGAAGCGCGGATGGTGCGACGAAACAACCACCCCGGCCAAATCAATTCCCGGCACGAACGGATACGTTTTCACAATTTTGCCATCCGGAATGGACGCCAATCCATCTTTGTAATTGACGCTCGAATAATGGACGCGGACAAGGACGTCGCCTTCCGGCAAATCATCTATGGACATCGTCTGCACACCAGCGGTAAATTCTGTTTCGGTTTTGTTGACAACGAACGCTTGAAATGCGGACATCATTCCTCTCCCTTTCTTCATGCATTCTTCTCTCATGTCATTCGACAACCAAACGCCAGATTCCTTTCTGAACCAAGAAAACCCTCGCTTCCGGTGGTACCGTCAAGAATTTTGTGTAATGTAATGGAGTAGGGTTTCTCTGAAATGGATTTGGAATGAATAGGGAACTAGTTTCCTCCACACAGGAGACTGAATATTCGGTCTCCTGTGTGGAAAGGGAGAATCCCCCTATTTTGTTTATTTACAGTATT
>NZ_JAFWFM010000005.1:0-8835 GCF_017515625.1 Geobacillus sp. | reverse complement strand
TCACTCCTTTGTTTTGGCTGTTGGGTGTCGTTACCTCAATGATGGCCGAAAACAACGGGGGTGGCAAGCTTTTTTTCTTCCAACCGTTGAAACTCAAGGGAAAACCGTGAGTGTGGAGGATAAACTTTTGACAATACCAAAGGCAGAAAGGGGAGAGGCTTCATGAATTTTTTTCGCGTAGCGAAAGAGGAGTTCGTCGCCGTCGTGACGTTTTCGCGGTCGCCGGCGAACGCTCTTGTATCCACTGTTTTGAAAGGGCTTTCAAACTTGTTGGACGAGCTTGAGACCGACCCGGACGTGCGCGTCGTGTTGCTTCATGGCGAGGGGCGGTTTTTCTCAGCCGGCGCCGATATTAAAGAATTCACGTCCATCGCTTCCGTCGAGGAGGCATCCGGCTTGTCGCGCAACGGCCAACTCGTGATGGAGCGGATCGAACGCTTTTCCAAACCAGTCATTGCGGCGATTCACGGCGCCGCATTAGGCGGTGGGTTGGAGCTGGCTATGAGCTGTCACATTCGTGTGGTGGCGGAAAACGCCAAACTCAGCCTTCCGGAGCTGCAGCTTGGCCTCATCCCTGGATTTGCTGGAACGCATCGGCTTGTGCGCTACGTCGGCTTTGGCAAAGCGCCGGAAATGATGTGGACGAGCGAGCCGATCACCGGACTCGAAGCGGTTGAATGGGGGCTTGCCAACAAGGCGGTGCCGGAAGAGCGGCTTCTTGATGAAGCCAAAGCGTTGGCGAAAAAGATTGCCGCCAAAAGTCCGCTTTCCGTTCGGGCGGTTATTGAGTTGCTTAACGCCGCCAAGGAAAAAACGTTCGTTGAGGCCGTGCGCGAGGAAGCGGAATGGTTTGGCCGCGTGTTTGGATCCGAGGATGCAAAAGAAGGCGTGCAGGCGTTTTTGGAAAAACGGCCGCCCGTCTTTAAAGGGAAATAATCTTTGTCAATATCTGAATGTTGGAACGTGAAACAATGTTCAATCAAACCGAGGAGGGAACGACATGAACATTTTTGTGTTGATGAAACGCACGTTTGACACGGAATAAAAAATCTCCATCGTCAACGGCAAGATTAACGAGGAAGTGGCAGAATTCAATCCGTACGACGAATACGCTATTGAAGAAGCGATTCAAGTGCGCGACAAACACGGCGGCGAAGTGACGGTCGTCACCGTCGGCAGCGAAGAGGCGGAAAAAGAACTCCGCACAGCGCTCGCCATGGGGTGCGACAAAGCGGTGCTCATCAACATTGACGATGATGTCGAAGAACAAGACCAATATACGACGGCGAAAGTGCTCGCTGAATACTTAAAAGACAAAAACCCGGACTTGATTTTAGCCGGCAACGTCGCCATTGACGGCGGCTCCGGCCAAGTCGGCCCGCGTGTGGCGGAATTGCTCGGCATTCCATATGTAACGACGATCACAAAGCTCGACATTGCCGACGGCGGCAACGTGACGGTCGTGCGCGATGTCGAAGGGGATGAGGAAATCATCGAAACGTCGCTGCCGCTCCTTGTCACCGCTCAACAAGGCTTGAACGAACCGCGCTATCCGTCGCTGCCGGGGATCATGAAAGCGAAAAAGAAACCGCTTGAAGAGCTAGAGCTTGACGATTTGGACCTCGACGAAGACGATGTTGAAGCGAAGATGAAAACGATTGAAGTGTTCTTGCGCCGAAGCGGGCGACGTCATCGCCGTCGAAGAGGCGGGCGGCAACATCGTCTTTACCCGTCCGATCTACTCCGGCAAAGCGTTTGAAAAGAAAAACTGAAAGTGCATTCGTAATGAATAACACGGGCGGCTGCAGCCGTCCGTTTTTTTGACGGATAAATTCCGCGGCAAAAGCGAATAGTAGAAACGAAGCAAAACATTCGCGCCGACATGCATTCCATGGTATACTTTGCTTGCAGCATTCAAGAAGATGGGAGGGAATCCATATGGCGATTGTCAACGCCACTGACCAAACGTTCGCCGCAGAAACGAAAGACGGCCTCACGCTCGTTGACTTTTGGGCGCCATGGTGCGGACCGTGCCGCATGATCGCTCCGGTGCTGGAAGAGCTTGACCGTGAAATGGGCGACAAAGTGAAAATCGTCAAAGTGAATGTCGATGAAAACCAAGAAACAGCGTCGAAGTTCGGCGTCATGAGCATCCCGACGCTGCTTCTGTTCAAAGATGGCCAACTTGTCGACAAAGCGATCGGCTACCAGCCGAAAGAGGCGCTTGTGCAGCTGGTTGGCAAACATGTGTCATAACGGAGAAAGAAGGAAATCCAGAGGGGAAGAAGCCTCTGGATTTCTTTATTTAAGGTGTGATCAGCTAGGAAAAGAGGATTTTCAGCAAGAAGGGAGTCCTCTCTTTTTCATCATGTGTTGACATTGAAATTCATTTTCTCTTATAATCTTATTGTATTGATATTGATTATCATTTTTTGGATGTGTGAACGGGGGATACATAATGTCATTAAAATGGAAGTGGCTGGCCTTGTTGGCCGCCGCGGCGTTGGCGCTTGGCGCGTGCGGCCAGAGCAAACAGACGGCGGGAACAGAAAAAGAAAGCAGCAACCAAACGGCTGTGGAAAAACAAGAAAAGCCGAAAGAGGAAGAGAAGACGGAGAACGAGAAGGAAGAAGCGGAAGTCGATTATGCGGGAGCGTTCAGCGAAGCGCTCGCGGAGCTTGAGAAGGCGAAGCAAGGCGGGGCGGTCGACTTCAGCAAAGTGGAGAGCATCTACAAAGAAAAGCTGCAGCCGCTTGTACAAAAACGTGACGCGGAATTTGAAGATACGCTTGACCAACATATTACCAACGCACTGGCCGCCGGCAAAGACGGGTCGCTTGAGCCGTTGGTTGTCAAGCAAATTTTTGACAAGCTGATGCAAAAAGTGTTTTACACGACGATCAAGCATGAGTTTACCGAAGCAGAAGAACATTGGGCCAATAAGGAAGAAGTAAAGGAAGAGCTTGAGGAAGCCAAAACCTTTTACGCGATTTTGCAGTCGACCGTGGAAAAGCGCGATGCGGCTTACGGAACGAAGTTGGTTGACGCGATCAACGGGGCGTTTGCCCAAATGGAGCAAGCGGTCCAAAACGATGATGCGCTCTCATTTGCCCTCGGTAAGCAAGTCGTGGACAAAACATTGATGAAAACATTCTATTTAGCGAGCGGAGCGCTGCCGCACGGCTATGCGGCGAAGGCGGCGGCTGCGGCCAAGGAAAACGCCGAAGAAGCCAAAGTGGAGCAGGCGGAAGGCTGGGCGTTTTATCAGTCCGTCTATCCGTATATGAAACGGCATGCCGCGGAGGAGGCGGACTACATTTTGAAACAGTTTGACCTGCAAACCGATGTCAAAATGCTCGATCCGAAAGCGGTGAACCATGCGTTCGTGCGCGGATGGGCGAAAGTGGCGCTTCATGAATATGAAGAAAGCAAAGAAAATTGGGGGCAAGACAAGTCGGTGATCACCGCCTTAGAAGGCGCGCTCTTTATTAACATGATCGAACAGGATATCAAAACGCTGCTTGGCGACAAAGCATACACCGACTTGAACGAACAGGCGACACGCTACCTAGAGGCGGCAAAGGCAAAAAACAAAGCTGAGGGTGACAAATGGCTGCCGCAAATCGAGGCTGCGCTTCAGCAAGTGATCCAGAAAGCGAACTAAATGATCAGCAAGGGTGTCCGGCGCGGCGCCCTTTTTTGCAGGCGTCCATCCGGAGCGAAGGCAGCGATGGCTGGGCTGCCGCTTGCCTCACCGAGCCAAGGCGGGAAATGAAAACATTTGGTTTTTGCCGATTGGCCACGACGTTCCCCGACGGTTTATGGTAAGATGCTAATGGACAATGGAATTCGATGATGAGGTGAAGGCGATGAAAGTGGTGGTGACCGGGGGAGCCGGATTTATTGGCAGCCATCTAGCCGCCCGGTTAAGCGGACTCGGATATGACGTGGCTGCAGTGGATTGTTTTCATCCATATTATTCTGCTGAACGGAAAGAGCGGCAGTTTCAGACGCTCACCGGCGGCCGGGTGCCGCTTGTCCGCTTGGATTTGCTTGATGGGGAGCGAACGAAAAGGTGGCTGGTCGAGTTTCGCCCCGATGTCGTCTACCATTTGGCGGCGCTGCCGGGCGTGCCGTATTCCCTCGAGGAGCCGCTCGCGTATATCGATTATGACATCAAAGCGACGGTCAATGTGTTGGCGGCGGCGGGGGAAGCGGGTGCGGCGCACGTGCTGTTTGCCTCATCGTCATCGGTGTACGGCGACCGAGGCAATGTGCCGCTCCGGGAAGAGATGGCTGACGGCCGCGTCGTGTCGCCGTATGCGGCGGCGAAATACGGAGCGGAATCGTTTTGTCATGCCTATGCCCATTTGTATAGCTACCAAATGACGATTTTCCGCTATTTCACCGTTTACGGGCCGTGGGGTCGTCCGGATATGGCGATCGGCACGTTTTTGCGCCGATTGCTGGCGGGCGAGGAGATTGTCGTGTATGGCAAGGGGACGGCGCGCGATTATACGTACATCGATGATATTGTGGAGGGCATGATCGCAGCACTTCACCGCAGCGGCGGGCGAAGCGAAGTGTTCAACTTGGGCGCCGGGGCGCCCGTCACCATGGAGCAGCTGCTCGCTGAGTTGCGGAAGCACTTTCCCGATCTGAAAATCGTGCACGCGCCGGAGCGGAAAGGCGATGTGAAAGCGACATGGGCGGATATCACGAAGGCGGAGCGGGCGTTTGGTTACAAGCCGAAGGTGGCGTTTGCCGAAGGGCTCGCCCGCACGGTGGCGTGGGCGCGCGAATATGAGCGGTAAACCGGCGGCTAAAGCGGCGTTGCAAGCAGCTGGGCTCGCGCTTCTTTTCTTTTCCGCTTGGTTGACATACCGCTGCTTTGACGGCCGGCAGATGCTCCATCATCTATCCAGGATAGTCAGCCGCCCGATCGAGATGGCTGCCGCTGCTTTCGTATATGGCTTGTCGTTTTGGCTGCGGGCGTGGGCGTGGAAGCGATATGTCGGAAAGCCAATCGCCTTCTCTGTTTATTGGCGTGCCGTGCTGCTTAGTTTGTTTGTTAACCATCTAGCCCCAGTGAAAATCGGTGATGCTGTGCGTATGGCTTTGCTTGCCCGCCAGCCCGGTGTTTCAGCCAGCGAGGCCATTGAATCGGTGGCGGTGATGCGGCTCCTTGATATGGCGGTGCTTGGTGGATTGACTGTCATTGGGATGTATGCGTATATGCATTACATTCCCCGCATTTCTCTCTTGGCAGCGGCCGTTGCGGCCGGGTTCGTGCTGACCGTGATCGTGTTTCGCCGTCCGCTCCGCCTCGATCGGTTATGGCGGCGATGGCGGAGCGTATTTCACGGCTGGAGCGGCGCGGCGATGGTCGGGGCGGTGGCGGCGAGCTGGCTGTGTGAGGCGGCCGTCATTGGCGTGATCGCGAAAGCAGTCGGCATCCCGCTTTCCTTTGGACAGGCGGTGTGGGCAAACAGCGCGACCGTTTCCGGCCAGATCGCCCAAGTCGCCCCCGGCGGGATCGGAACATACGAGGCGGTGATGGCGTTTGCGTTGACCCGGCTCGGCGCACCGTGGGAGAAAGCATATGCGGCGGCAGTGTTGACCCATGCGTTTAAGTTTTTGTTTTCTTACGCCGCTGGTGCCGCGGTATTGTGGTTTTGGCGGTCCGACTGGCAGATGGTGCGGGGTGTATGGAAAAAGGAAAGGGAGAAGCGATGAAACAAGCATCACGATTCGAAAAAATCGCGGCGCGCTGCTGGAATTTGCTGAATGAAGGAAAGCCGTTTACGCCGATTTTTGTCGCGGGAACGATGACGATCTACCATGCCGCTGATTGGATGGGCGGCTCATGGGGATGGATGCTTGGTCTGGCGGCGGCGCTGCCGCTGTTTGTCATCTACTATGTCTATGATTATCCGCTGTTTTTGCGCAATTATTTATGGATCCCTTATGTCGTGTTTCTCATCGTTTGGTCGTTCGCTGATGCGTCGTTGTTGTTGTTGGCGTCGGGGCTTTACTTTTTCTTTACCGTCTTTTTTTGGGGGACGCTGTATTACCATTTGCGCATCGGCACGTCGTGGTGGAATTTCACCCGCTTTTGGAAGCTGGTGTTGAAAAACAGCGATTCGACGAGCGGCAACGCCCAAGAGCAGCTGCCAAAATGTTTTCTTCTTTTGTCTGTATGGGAATACGCTTCGCAGCAGATCGATCAAGGAGCGGCTTTGGCGCCGCTGTGCGGGGCGCTTTGGCTGTTTGCCGCTGGGGTGTGGCTGTTTTCATGGATTTTGCATCGGAATTTGTTCGACTGGCAGCCGGAGATCATTCCGACTTATACAAACAATGTGCCGAGTCCAACCGTGCCGATCAGTGACAAAGTGTATGTCATCGTGATTGATGGCATGCGCAAAGACCGGTTTGAAGCGGCCAACGCCCCGTTTTTGAAACGGTTGCGCGCTCAAGGGACGGAATTTGCGCAAATGGAAACCGTCTATCCGGCGCGCACGGTCGTTTGCTTCACCTCGATGCTGACGGGGACGTATCCGTTTGAGCACGGCATCCGGTCCAATATGGTATGGAAGCTTGGGGCAAAAGTGGAGACGATTTTCGATTCGCTCCGGAAAATCGGAAAAACCGGCCGCTTGCTTGGCATCGCTCATTTGGTCGATTCGTTCGGCGACGATGTCGAAACGGTGACGGCCGTCATGCCGAACGACCTCGCCGACCGTTATATCATCGAGCGGGCGAAACGCATCGTCGAGGAACAAAACCCGGATTTGCTTGTCGTACAGTTGATCGCCACCGATCAGACCGGCCATAGCCGCGGTGTGCTGTATGACGAGTATATCGAAAAAATTGAAGAAGCCGACGCGTTGATCGCGGAGTTTGTCGGCTGGCTTGAGGAACGGGGCGAGCTCGAGCGCGCGACATTGATTGTCTGCGCCGACCATGGCCAAGCGGATGGCATCGGCGGCCACGGCCACCTCGATGAAGGGGAGCGGTATGTGCCGTTTTTTTTATACGGCCCGGCGATTGAAGCAGGAAAACGAGTCGATGAGAAAAAAAGCCTCGTTTCGCTGGCGCCGACGATCGCCTATTTGCTTGGCGCTCCGTATCCGAGCCATAGCCGCGGTCCGGTTTTGATCGAAGCGATGCGAAAGAAAGGAGGAGAGCGATGAAGAAGCAGCGCGTCATCGTCTTTTTGCCGGCGCACAATGAAGAAGAAGCGATTGGGGAAGTGATTCGCCGCATTCCGCGTCATTTCCATCCCGATGTAGAGGTCAGCGTCTTGGTCATTGATGACGGGTCAACCGACCGGACTGCTGAAGCGGCGCAAGAAGCGGGAGCGGACTACATTTGCCGCTGGCCGGAAAACCGCGGCCTCGGTGCGGCGGTGCGGCGAGGGCTTGAAGAGTGTGTCCGTCTTGGCGCGGATATCGGCGTGATGATCGATGCCGATAACGAATATCCGCCGGAACAAATTCCTGACCTTTTGGCGCCGATTTTCGCCGGTGAGGCCGACTATACGATCGGCTCGCGCTTTCTTGGCACGATTCGCGGCATGAAATGGCACCGCCGCCTCGGCAACTATGCCTTTACGTGGCTGCAGTCGCTCCTGCTCGGCCAGCGGTTGTATGACGGGCAGTCGGGGATGCGTGCGTTTTCCCGCCAAGCGATGGAAGAGGCGGAAATCATCCACGATTACAATTACGCCCAAGTGTTGACGCTCAACTTAGTGCGCAAAGGGTTTCGACTAAAGGAAGTGCCGATCCGCTACCAAGTGCGGACGACCGGCCGTTCGTTCATCAAGTTCACCGCCTATATGACCGCGGTCATCCCGGCCATCTGGAAGGAAATGCGCCGCCCGGTAACAAAAGCGGTCATTGACCGAAAAGCGCATCTGCTTTCTTTGGAGCGGGAGCGCCATTGTTCGTGAGGCGGCCGCCTTGGGCCGCCGGCCATTTTTCCCAATATTGACAATGATGGTGATAATGATTATCATTGATCTTGATGGAGGGGGATCAGAAACGTGAAAACATCCCGTTTCTTTTTTTACATAGCAGTGATCATTATTCTCAATCTCATTCCGCTGAAAGCGTTCGCCTATTCGTATGGAGATCCGAACAAAGAAGCGGTTGCTGAGGCGTATAAAGAGATGAAAGAAAAGTTGAACGAGCAGCCGCCGAACTTTGCCGCAGCGAAGGAAATTTTCGGAACCATAAAAGAAGAAATCGACATGCATATGGGACCTGAGCCGTCCAAGGCCGTGCTTGCAGCCATCGAAGCGAAGGACCGCCAGGCGGTGATCAAAGATATGGAAAAAATTTTAGTGCTCAATATCGCCCGACGTTTGGACAATATTGAGGCGAACTTTGATCAGTACGACACGAGCAAGCGGCTGTTGGCGAAGGCGTTTGCGACGTATGAGGCGCTGTCGCCAATCATCCAAGGGAAAGACCCTGCGCTTGACAAACAGCTGCGCACCGAGTTTGACAAGGCTCTGCAGTCGCTTGGCAACCCGGGGTTATTTGGCGTCGGCGAGAAAAAATCGGACATCAATGCGTTTAAAAAAAGCAAAGAGACTATTTTAACCGTGCTGCAACAACAATTCGGTTTGAAAAGCTTAGAAGTTGGCCATTTTTCGGACAGTGCTACAGAAAAACCGGATGAAGTGAAAAAAAAGGAATGGACGGATTTGTCGAAATCAAAAAACTGGATTCCTCTCATTATCATCGTTGCGATCATCATTGGCACTGCCTTGATTTATGTGCGACGTCGGAAACGGGCTTAGTTTACATGTGGGTAGCGTCAAAAGTTCTA
>NZ_JAFWFM010000049.1:0-13588 GCF_017515625.1 Geobacillus sp. | reverse complement strand
GGCCGGAACTAGACAGCGAAAAGCGGCGGCGAGCCGGAGCTAGACAATGAAAAGTGAAAGCGTCCCGGCTTCTTCCTGAAACGGTTATCTAGTTTTCAGGGAACGAATTCCTGACAACCTCATATGGCCTAGTGGTGATAGTGGAGGGGAAACACCCGTTCCCATCCCGAACACGGAAGTTAAGCCCTCCAGCGCCGATGGTAGTTGGGGCCAGCGCCCCTGCAAGAGTAGGTCGCTGCTAGGCGGAAAACAGAGCCCCCCATTGTGCATGACGCGCAATGGGGTGTTTTTTATCAACCTGCGCTGGGAAGCCTTTACTCTCGCGTGTTCGTGCAGGTGGGAGGGCATTCAATCATTTGGCTTGGCCCAAAACTTATGCATTAAATATTCGTTTAGCAGCAGGGGCACTTTGTCCGCCGATATGGAAAGAAATTGAAGAATAAAAATGTACGCCTTGCTTGAGTAAGAGTGAAGAAGTTCGCTCCACCACTCTGTTTCGTAGCGGGAGATCATGCTCAAATTGTACAGCAGCAAATAATGGGCATGGATTTCCGGGAGCGCAAAGATTTTTTCCTTCTTCGTTGGGATATGGTATGTTCCGTTCGAATGGAATAAAAATGGCCCTTCCTTAATCGGCGATAGCGGCGATTCCATTTTGAAATAAAGAAATTCCCCTTCCTCCTTGGCGAATGTCAGCTGTTTTTCGTGCCCTTCCTCGCTCATGTACTGGATGAAGCGGAGCTGCGACATATGGTAATGGTCCAAAATCGCCTTCGGAATGGCCAGCATGGGCGGTGAAACCGTATGTACGACCGGCAACGACAATGGCTTTTTTCGTTCGCTTAAACAAAAAAATGTTTCGTGCAGTTCGCAGATTCGTTGCAACAGCATGCCCATGCGAAATTTTTCCCCCGCCTCTTGTTTCACATGAAACATTTTTTCAGAAAAATGAGTGAACAAACCGTTTTTTTGGATTTTGACTTCGTCATCTAAAAATTCATAGCCTTGTTTTTTGCGCTTTCTCGTTGACACTCCATGGGCTAAAACGGATGTCGATTCAGGATAGTCCGGATCGACGGTGAGCAGGCACGCCTTTATCAGCTGCACCATGCCATAAAACAAAAGAACCGGTTTAATGGACAATGGCGACTGCCTGGCGGCGGCATAAAAGTTTTGCCCATGCTCCAAATAATATAAAAATGGATAACAGTTTGTATAACTGCGCTGAACAGCGTCTTCCCGTTGTTGCTGTTTGTAGCATTGCAGCAAAAAGCGCTGGGCGACGTCAGCGGAGCGGAAAATAGAAAAGTTGACAGCTTTACCGGGATTTCCGAACATTTTTACCCCCCCTTGCCATGGAATTGTAAGAAGATAACTGAAAAGTTGGACATTTTTTTGATTCCTTGACAGTAGTTTAACCAGTTGTTAAGCTACTAATAATATTTCCGGACAAGGGGGAGAAAACATGTGGGAAGCGAAATTCGCAAAGGAAGGCTTGACGTTTGATGATGTTCTTCTCATTCCAGCAAAATCGGACGTGCTGCCGCGTGATGTTGATGTCACGACGAAATTAAGCGATACGCTCCAGTTGAACATCCCAATTATTAGCGCCGGCATGGATACAGTAACCGAAGCGGAAATGGCTATTGCGATGGCGCGTCAAGGCGGTCTTGGCGTCATTCACAAAAACATGTCGATTGAGCAACAGGCGGAACAAGTCGACAAAGTAAAGCGGTCAGAGCGCGGTGTTATTACGGATCCGTTTTTCTTAACGCCTGATCATCAAGTGTATGATGCGGAACATTTAATGAGCAAGTATCGCATCTCCGGCGTGCCGATCGTCAACAATGCCGAGGAACAAAAGCTTGTCGGCATTATCACGAACCGCGATTTGCGCTTTATTCAGGATTACTCGATTAAAATTTCCGAGGTAATGACGAAGGAGAACTTGGTTACAGCCCCGGTAGGGACTACGTTAGAAGAAGCGGAAAAAATTTTGCAAAAGCACAAAGTGGAAAAATTGCCTCTCGTCGATGAAAATGGAGTTTTAAAAGGGCTTATTACGATTAAGGACATCGAAAAGGTGATCGAGTTCCCGAATTCGGCGAAAGATGCGAAAGGGAGGCTGATTGTCGGGGCGGCCGTCGGGGTGACGGCGGACACGATGATTCGCGTCAAAAAGCTTGTTGAGGCAGGGGTTGATGTCATTGTCGTTGACACGGCGCACGGCCATTCGAAAGGCGTCCTAGAGACGGTGGCCAACATCCGCCGCCAATACCCGGACTTGAACATCATCGCCGGCAATGTCGCGACAGCTGAAGGGACGCGCGACTTGATTGAGGCTGGGGCGAACATTATTAAAGTCGGAATCGGTCCGGGATCCATCTGCACGACCCGGGTTGTCGCCGGGGTTGGTGTGCCGCAAATTACGGCGATCTATGACTGCGCGACTGAGGCGCGCAAACATGGCGTCCCGATCATCGCTGACGGCGGCATTAAATACTCTGGCGACATCGTGAAGGCGATTGCCGCCGGAGCTCATGCGGTCATGCTCGGCAGTTTGCTCGCCGGCGTCTCGGAAAGCCCAGGCGAGACGGAAATTTACCAAGGCCGCCGCTTTAAAGTATACCGGGGCATGGGGTCGGTCGCGGCGATGGAGCGCGGCAGCAAAGATCGTTATTTCCAAGAAGACGCGAAAAAGTTTGTCCCGGAAGGCATCGAAGGGCGTGTGCCGTACAAAGGGCCGCTCGCCGATACGATTTATCAGCTTGTCGGTGGCTTGCGCGCCGGTATGGGCTATTGTGGAACGCGGAACTTGGATGAGCTGCGGGAGAAAACGCAATTTGTCCGCATGACGGGCGCAGGGCTTCGCGAAAGCCATCCGCATGACGTGCAAATTACGAAAGAAGCGCCGAACTACTCCGCGTTTTGATCAAGGCTGCGTCCATCAGCCTAACTTTGACGGAGACAGATTCTCCGTCTATTTTTTTGGCCGCCTGTATGTTACAATAACGGTTGTGTGAGGAGGGTTTCGATGTGAAGAGGAAACGAAAGTGGTTGTTTTGGCTGCTGTCTGTTTGTCTTTGCTTAACACTATGGCCGTTTCAACAGATGGCGAAGGCGGAAAGCGCTCCGCTTGACATCCGGGCGGACGCCGCGATTTTAGTGGACGCGAAGACGGGAAGAATTTTATATGAGAAAAACATTGATACGGTGCTTGGTATTGCCAGCATGACAAAAATGATGACCGAGTATTTGCTTCTTGACGCCGTTAAGGCGAAACGTGTCAAGTGGGATCAGACGTATACGCCGAGTGAGTATGTGTACCGGTTGTCGCAAGACCGGGCGCTGTCCAACGTTCCGCTGCGCAAAGATGGCAAGTATACAGTGCGCGAACTGTACGAGGCAATGGCCATTTATTCGGCCAATGGGGCTACGGTCGCGATTGTGGAAATCATTGCTGGGTCAGAGAAAAATTTCGTGAAAATGATGAATGAAAAAGCGAAACAGCTCGGGTTGAAAGATTATAAATTCGTGAATGCGACAGGGTTAAGCAACGAAGACTTAAAAAGATTCTACCTGGAAGGGACAAACTCGGATGAGGAAAATGTCATGTCTGCGCGAGCCATGGCCACCCTTGCCTACCGGCTGCTGAAAGACCATCCAGAGGTGCTGGAAACGGCGAGCATTCCCCATAAAATGTTCCGAGGAGGAACAGAGGACGAAATTAAAATGGACAACTGGAACTGGATGCTACCAGGGCTTGTGTACGGATACGAAGGGGTAGACGGGTTGAAAACCGGCTATACGGAATTTGCCGGCAACTGTTTCACCGGGACGGCGAAGCGGAACGGCGTCCGTCTAATTTCCGTCGTGATGAATGCCAAGGATGCAAGCGGAAAAACGACGAAAGAGGCACGTTTTAAGGAGACAGAAAAACTATTTAACTATGGATTTCATCAATACTCGCTCCAAACGCTCTATCCGAAAGGGTATCAGCTGAAGGGGAAAGAGACGATTCCAGTCGTGAAAGGGAAGGAAAAAGAAGTTCGCGTCGCAACGGCGAAAAAGCTGTCTCTGCTCGTCAAAAATGGCGAGGAAAAACAGTACAAGCCGGTTTATGTATTGGATCAGAAAAAAATGACGAAAGAAGGAAAATTGATCGCTCCGTTGAAAAAAGGAGAGACGGTCGGATATATGACGCTTGAATACAAAGGCGATGACTCGCTCGCGTTCTTAAGCCCGGACATGCAAAAAAACATCCGGGTGCCGCTCGTTACGACAACCGAGGTGGAGAACGCCAACTGGTTCGTTCTCTCGATGCGTGCGATTGGCGGACTGTTTGCTGATTTATGGACAAGCGTTGCCAAAACGGTGAAAGGTTGGTTGTAACGCTGCTCCCCGGTTAAGGGGAGCTTTTTTCCATTGTGATTTTTGTAAAAATTGAGGTAAAATGAAACAGTGGAATCATCCTTTTGCGTATATAGCAAAGCATAAGGATAGGAACAGGGGGAATCAACGTTGGCATTGACAGGTACAGACCGCGTCAAACGTGGCATGGCGGAAATGCAAAAAGGCGGCGTCATTATGGACGTCGTCAATGCGGAGCAAGCGAAGATTGCTGAGGCGGCAGGGGCTGTCGCAGTCATGGCGCTCGAGCGCGTCCCGGCAGACATTCGCGCCGCTGGCGGTGTCGCGCGCATGGCTGATCCGACGATCATTGAAGAAGTGATGAACGCTGTATCAATCCCAGTCATGGCAAAAGTGCGCATCGGGCACTATGTGGAAGCGCGCGTCCTTGAGGCGCTCGGCGTCGACTATATTGACGAAAGTGAAGTATTGACGCCGGCTGATGAAGAGTTCCATATTGACAAACGGCAGTTTACGGTCCCATTTGTATGCGGTTGCCGCGACTTAGGAGAGGCCGCCCGCCGCATTGCTGAAGGGGCATCGATGTTGCGGACAAAAGGGGAGCCAGGGACAGGAAACATCGTCGAGGCCGTTCGCCATATGCGCAAAGTCAACGCGCAAATCCGCAAAGTTGTCAGCATGAGCGAAGACGAACTTGTCGCCGAGGCGAAACAGCTTGGGGCTCCGGTTGAAGTGCTGCGTGAAATCAAACGGCTTGGCCGCCTCCCGGTCGTCAACTTCGCCGCTGGCGGTGTCGCGACACCAGCTGACGCCGCGCTCATGATGCACTTAGGCGCCGACGGTGTCTTCGTCGGTTCGGGCATTTTTAAATCGGAAAATCCGGAAAAATACGCTCGTGCGATCGTTGAAGCGACGACTCATTATGAAGACTATGAGCTGATCGCCCATCTATCGAAAGGGCTGGGCGGCGCAATGCGCGGCATCGATGTCGCGACACTGCTGCCGGAGCATCGGATGCAAGAACGAGGCTGGTAAGCCGGACAAAGGAGCAAGATCACAATGAAAATAGGTGTACTTGGACTGCAAGGAGCTGTGCAGGAACATGTCCGCGCCATCGAGGCGTGCGGCGCCGAGGCGGTCGTCGTGAAGAAACCGGAGCAGCTTTCGGGACTCGACGGACTCGTGCTCCCGGGCGGCGAAAGCACAACAATGCGGCGCCTCATGGACCGGTACGGATTGATGGAGCCATTGAAGCAATTTGCCGCTGATGGCAAGCCGATGTTTGGGACATGCGCCGGGCTCATTTTGCTGGCGAAACGAATCGTCGGGTATGATGAGCCGCACTTAGGCCTGATGGATATTACGGTCGAGCGGAACTCGTTTGGGCGGCAGCGGGAAAGCTTTGAGGCGGAGCTGTCGATCAAGGGGGTTGGCGACGGGTTTGTCGGCGTCTTCATCCGTGCTCCGCACATTGTCGAGGTCGGCGACGGGGTCGATGTCCTCGCGACATACAATGACCGCATTGTCGCGGCCCGGCAAGGCCAGTTTCTTGGTTGCTCGTTCCATCCAGAGCTGACCGACGATCATCGATTGATGCAATACTTTCTCAACATGGTCAAAGAAGCGAAAATGACGTCAAGCCTTAAGTAAAGTGATCAAGCGAAAGCGATGAGAGCAACAAGCAGCAGACCCCCTTTCTTTCAGAGAGCCGGTGGGTGGTGCAAACTGGCAGGAAGCGCCTGTGAATCCATCCTCGAGCAAAACGTTGAACGCCAAAGCGGGTCAGTAGGCGTTTTCGGCAGCCGCCGTGAATGGCAAAAAGGGAAGGCATCGCAAGCCTTCAATAAGGGTGGCACCGCGGGGTCGCTCCCGTCCCTTTTGGAGACGGGGGCTTTTTTATGTATAATATTGAATGGAAAAGGAGGTAAAAGCCATGCTGGATGTGAAAATATTGCGCGCCCAGTTTGAAGAAGTGAAAGAAAAACTAATGCAGCGCGGCGGAGATTTGGCGAACATCGACCGGTTTGAACAGTTGGACAAAGAACGCCGCCGTTTGATTGCTGAGGTGGAAGAGCTAAAAAGCAAACGCAATGATGTGTCGCAGCAAATTGCCGCCCTTAAGCGCGAGAAAAAGGATGCGGAGCCGCTGATCGTCCAAATGCGCGAAGTCGGCGACCGCATTAAGCAAATGGATGAGCACATTCGCCAACTGGAAGAGGAACTCAACGCCCTGTTGTTATCGATTCCAAATATTCCGCATGAATCCGTACCGGTCGGCCAGTCGGAAGAGGACAATGTCGAAGTGCGGAGATGGGGGGAGCCGCGTTCGTTTTCGTTTGAACCGAAACCGCATTGGGATATCGCCGACCAGCTTGGTCTGCTTGATTTTGAGCGGGCGGCTAAAGTGACAGGAAGCCGGTTTGTGTTTTATAAAGGGTTGGGCGCCCGGCTTGAGCGGGCGTTAATCAACTTTATGCTTGACATCCATCTCGATGAATTCGGCTATGAAGAAGTGCTGCCCCCCTATTTGGTGAACCGGGCAAGCATGATTGGAACCGGGCAATTGCCGAAATTTGCCGAGGATGCGTTTCATTTGGACAGCGAAGACTATTTTCTCATTCCGACAGCGGAAGTGCCGGTGACGAACTTGCATCGCGATGAAATTTTATCTGCAGATGATTTGCCGCTTTACTATGCAGCGTACAGCGCCTGTTTCCGCGCTGAAGCTGGTTCGGCCGGCCGCGACACAAGAGGGCTCATCCGTCAGCATCAGTTCAACAAAGTGGAGCTTGTTAAGTTTGTCAAACCGGAAGATTCATACGAGGAACTGGAAAAATTGACACGGCAGGCGGAAACGATTTTGCAGCGGCTCGGGCTTCCGTACCGCGTTGTCGCCTTGTGCACGGGTGATCTCGGCTTTTCAGCAGCGAAAACATACGATATTGAAGTATGGCTGCCAAGCTACGGAACGTACCGGGAAATTTCATCGTGCAGCAACTTTGAGGCGTTTCAAGCGCGCCGTGCCAACATCCGCTTCCGTCGCGATCCGAAAGCGAAACCGGAGTACGTGCATACATTAAACGGTTCGGGGCTAGCCATTGGGCGGACGGTCGCCGCCATTTTGGAAAACTACCAGCAAGAAGATGGATCGGTCATCATCCCAGAGGCGCTCCGCCCATACATGGGAAACCGGGACGTCATCCGTTAAAATCGTTGGTTGACTTTTCCCGGCAGCCGTGTTATAGTGAATGACGTTGGCGACGGAGAAAAAGAGGCGGCGGACGCCGGCCTCGAATGCTTCTCTGCCAAAGCGATAAAGAACAGTACTGACGCGCATAAGAGGAGATTGCCATCCGAAACGGCTGATCGGAATCGCCGTTTCCAGCCAT
Organism: Geobacillus sp.; assembly: GCF_017515625.1. NCBI lineage: Bacteria > Bacillati > Bacillota > Bacilli > Caryophanales > Anoxybacillaceae > Geobacillus > Geobacillus sp. The sequence continues at coordinate 5,828 of NZ_JAFWFM010000049.1, read as the reverse complement.
AAAAAAACCCGCCGGGAGAAAGGCGGGTTTTTTTATCTCTTTGGCGCGGGCGGCCTTATCTTTTGACGACTGCAAACTGGTCGGAAAGGAGCAGCCAGTTTTGCGGGAAATCGAAGCCCAGTTTCCAATAGCTGACTCCGCGCAGGCCAAGTTCTTTCACGAGATTGAATTTTGCCTGAATGGAGCGGGCGTCCTCAAACCATACTTCGTGCTCGCGCCCGTTTTCATCGCGGTAGCGAAAATGCGGCGCCTGCGCCTCGGTGTCGTATTCAATCGCGACGTTATACCTCGCGGCGAGGGCGATGGCCTGCTGCGGGCTGATGGCGCGGGCGTACGGTCCGCCCGGTACGTACGGCAGTGTCCAATCATAACCATACAAATTTTGCCCCATTAAAATCTTTCCGGGAGGCATTTCCGAGACGGCGTACTTGAGGACACGGCGGACAGGGCCGATGGGGGAGACCGGCATCGGCGGACCGCCGCTGTAGCCCCACTCATACGTCATTATGACGACAAAGTCGGCAATTTGTCCATGGGCGCGGTAGTCATGGGCTTCGTACCAACGTCCGCGCTGGGTGGCGCTCGTTTTTGGCGCCAGGGCGGTCGACATCATCCATCCTTCCCGTTCAAATCGCCGTTTCGCTTTGCGCAAAAACGCATTATACGCCTCACGGTCTTCCGGGCGCAAATATTCAAAATCAAAATGGATGTCGCGGAAGCCATACCGTCTGGCGGTGGCGACAATGTTGTCGAGTAGACGATTTTGCAGCGTTTCATTCGTCAAAATAAGCGCGCCCAGCTCGTCGCTGAACTGCCCGTTTTCAATGTTGGCGACAACCATCACGAGCGTGACGCGGTTGGCGCGGGCGATATCCGGAAAGTCGTCAAGCGGCGGCTCTTGCAATGTCGCGTCGCGCCGAATGGCAAAATAAAAGGGACTTAAATACGTTAAATGTGGAGCGGCTTCGCGGGCGCTTGCTTCCAACGCCGGACTGACGGTCGCACCGCGCGGTTCAATATAGGCGTTAAACTCCGCTCTCCGCTTGGCTCCGGGCGGAATGTAAAGACGCTGGCCGACCCGCAATGGCGCATTTAACGAGAGGCGGTTCACTTCCGCGAGACGCTGCATCGGAATGGAAAACCGGCGGGCAATCGACCATAAACTGTCTCCGGGTTGCACCCAATAAAAACGACCGACGATTGGAATCACGAGCGCCTGACCGACGACAAGACGGTCGGGATTTGGCAGCTTGTTCGCCCGAACAATGTCCTCGACCGTCGTTTCATATGCTTTAGCGATCCCGCTTAACGTTTGTCCTCTCTGTACGACATGGATCTGCATCGCTTGACCTCCTAGTTGCGTCTTCATTCTCCATATTTTATGATGGAAAAGAAAGAGAAATGACCGTTTGTGCAAAGGGGTATATGATGAGCAACGATGAGTATTACATGAAGTTGGCGATTGAAGAAGCAAAAAAAGCTGAACGGATCGGCGAAGTGCCGATCGGGGCCATCATCGTTCAAGACGGCCGCGTCATCGCCCGCGCCCATAATTTACGGGAAACGGAACAGCGCGCGATCGCCCATGCGGAGGTTTTGGCCATTGACGAAGCGTGCCGGGTGACCGGCTCATGGAGGCTTGAACGGGCGGTGTTATACGTGACGCTTGAACCGTGCGCCATGTGCGCGGGGGCCATCGTTCTTTCCCGCATTGAGCGGGTCGTATTTGGAGCTAGCGACCCAAAAGGGGGATGCGCCGGGACGTTAATGAACTTATTGCAGGAAAGCCGGTTCAACCACCAGGCTGAGGTTGCAAGCGGTGTGTTGGCGGAGGAGTGTGGGGCGCTGCTGAGCGGCTTTTTCCGCCGATTGCGCGAACAAAAGAGAAATGTTGGCGGAAGTTCCAACTAAAATTCGGCTTGTGTACATTGCATTTTCCCTATAAACGCGCTATACTGATAGTGCCGTGCTAAGCGGGGAGGTAGCGGTGCCCTGTACTCGCAATCCGCTCTAGCGAGGCTGAATCCCTTCTCGAGGTTAGTCTGTTGTGAGGCCTGTCTCAAGTAAGTGGTGTTGACGTCTGGGTCCCGCGCAATGGGATTCCGTGAACCCTGTCAGGTCCGGAAGGAAGCAGCAGTAAGCGGATGCTCCCATGTGCCGCGGGGGCGCCTGGGCTGAGCCAACTGCTTGAGCAACGCTCGGGGCAGCTAATCGACAGAAGGTGCACGGCCTTACATAAGCAGCAAGAGGGTGTCCCAAAAGCAATGGGACACCCTTTCTTCATTGACAAGATGCAGAGGCAATTTGCTTCGGCAACACGATCATATTGTATCTCTTTTACATAGAGAGACGATCTTTTGGGACAGCCTCTTTTTATTTTAAAATAGGGCAGAACGTTATATAATAGTGGAGATGAGAGGAAGAGGAGGGCCGTTTTCCGTGGCATACCAAGCGTTATACCGTGTTTTTCGGCCGCAGCGTTTCGCGGACATGGTCGGCCAAGAACACGTGACGAAAACGTTGCAAAGCGCCCTGCTTCAACATAAAATATCGCATGCCTACTTATTTTCCGGACCGCGTGGGACAGGCAAAACGAGCGCGGCGAAAGTGTTCGCCAAGGCGGTCAACTGTGAACAGGCCCCGGCGGCCGAGCCGTGCAATGAATGTCCCGCTTGCCTCGGCATTACAAACGGAACGATTCCCGATGTGTTGGAAATTGACGCTGCTTCCAACAACCGCGTCGACGAAATCCGCGACATCCGTGAAAAAGTGAAATTTGCGCCGACCTCGGTTCGTTATAAAGTGTACATTATCGACGAAGTGCACATGCTGTCAATCGGCGCGTTTAACGCGTTGTTGAAGACGCTTGAGGAACCGCCCAAACACGTCATTTTCATTTTGGCCACCACCGAGCCGCATAAAATCCCGGCGACGATCATTTCCCGCTGCCAACGGTTCGATTTTCGCCGCATCCCGCTGGCCTCCATCGTTTCGCGGTTGAAATATGTGGCGAACGCCCAGGGCGTAGAAGCATCCGACGAGGCGCTGTCGGCTATCGCCCGCGCTGCCGATGGAGGGATGCGCGACGCGCTCAGTTTGCTTGACCAGGCGATTTCATTCAGCGATGGGAAGCTTCGGCTTGATGACGTGTTGGCGATGACCGGAGCGGCATCATTTGCCGCGTTGGCTGATTTCATTGCCGCCATTCATCGGAAAGATACAGCGGCTGTTTTGCAACAGTTTGAAGCAATGATGGCGCAAGGAAAAGATCCGAATCGTTTGGTTGAAGATTTGATTTTGTATTATCGCGACTTGTTGCTGTACAAAACGGCCCCTCATGTGGAAGGAGCCATCCAAATTGCGGTCGTTGACGAAGCGTTCACCTCGCTTTCGGAAGCGATTCCTCTTTCCGATTTGTACGGAGCGATTGAGCTGTTGAACAAAAGCCAGCAGGAGATGAAGTGGACGAACCACCCGCGTCTTCTCCTCGAAGTGGCGCTCGTCAAGCTTTGCCATCAGCCAGCGGCTGCTGCTCCATCGCCGACCGCTTCTGAACTTGGGCCATTGATCAAGAGGATTGAAACGCTGGAAATCGAGCTGCGCCGCCTAAAAGAGCAGGCGCCTGCCGTTCCGCCGGAGGCGCCTTCTGCGAAAAAAACGGCGAAAGCGGTGAAAACCGGGGGATATAAAGCACCGGTCGGCCGCATTTACGAATTGTTGAAGCAGGCGACGCATGAAGACTTAACCTTGGTGAAAGGCCGTTGGGCCGACGTACTTGATGCGCTGAAGCGGCAGCATAAAGTGTCGCACGCCGCTCTCTTGCAGGAGAGTGAACCGGTCGCAGCAAGCGCTTCAGCATTTGTGTTAAAGTTTAAGTATGAAATTCACTGCAAGATGGCGACCGACCCGGCGAGTTCGGTCAAGGAAAATGTCGAAGCAATTTTATTTGACCTGACGAACCGCCGTTTTGAAATGATCGCCATTCCGGAAGAGGAATGGGGGAAAATAAGGGAAGAATTTATCCGCAGCAAAGAAGCGAAAGCGGAAAAAAGCCAGGAAGACCCGTTGATCGCCGAAGCGAAACGGCTGTTTGGCGAGGAATTGATTGAAATCAAAGAATAAACGAATTGAAGGAGGATGCCAACCATGATGCGTGGCGGAATGGGAAATATGCAAAAAATGCTGAAGCAAATGCAGAAGATGCAAAAAGAAATGCAAAAAGCACAGGAAGAGCTGGCAGAAAAAACAGTGGAGGGCACGGCAGGCGGCGGCATGGTAACGGTCATCGCCAACGGCCATAAACAAATTTTAGAAGTGAAAATTAAAGAAGAAGTCGTTGACCCGGACGATATTGAAATGCTCCAGGATTTAGTTTTGGCAGCGACAAACGATGCACTCAAAAAAGCTGATGAGCTGGCCAACGATATGTTGGGGCAGTTTACGAAAGGACTCAACATTCCAGGGCTGTTCTAGGGGGAAGCTATGCATTATCCAGAACCGTTATCCAAACTGATTGACAGTTTTATGAAATTGCCCGGAATCGGTCCAAAAACGGCCGCCCGCCTCGCGTTTCACGTGCTGGCGATGAAAGAAGACGTTGTGCTTGAATTCGCCAAAGCGCTCGTCGACGTAAAGCGGCATATTCATTATTGCACGATTTGCGGGCATATTACAGATGCGGACCCGTGCTACATTTGCAAAGACGAACGGCGCGACCGGACGACCATTTGTGTTGTCCAAGACCCGAAAGATGTCATCGCTATGGAGAGAATGAAAGAATACAATGGCTTGTACCATGTGCTGCATGGAGCCATTTCTCCGATGGAAGGCATCGGTCCGGAGGACATTAAGATCGCCGAGCTGCTGGCGCGGCTGCAGGATGAGACGATCCAAGAAGTGATTTTAGCGACTGACCCGAACATTGAAGGGGAAGCGACAGCGATGTATATCTCACGCCTGCTCAAACCAACAGGAATCAAGGTAACCCGCATCGCCCACGGTTTGCCGGTAGGCGGCGATTTGGAATATGCGGACGAAGTGACGTTGTCAAAAGCGTTGGAAGGACGCCGCGAACTGTAGAGAGAAAGAAGGTGGGGATCGGTTTGTTATGGCGGCGGAAGGGGAAGTTAAAAAGACAATTTGACGAAAAGTTGATGGCCGAACTGCAACAAGCAAGAGCGGAGTGGTTTGAACAAAAACAGCTCATTGAAAAAAGCGTTGAACCGTCTCGAGAGGTGCTGAGCGCGCTCCAACTGGCGGAGGCCAAGTATTTTTTTCTTCTCCGCGAAGCGAAGCACCGTCGTGTTACACTGAAGGAAGTGCGTTGACTTCCTTTTTTGTTCTTTTTTCCCCAAAGGCGCATATGCTTGTAGTACAAGCATAGAAGGGGGCATGAAACGTTGGAGCCGAAAGTGGTGATTACCGTATTGTCGGCGCTCATTGCCGTGTTGCTCGTTGTTGGCGCCCGCCTTAAGGCGCTTCGCTTTATCGGCCATGCCGCTATCCGCCTGATCGTCGGGGCGCTGGCGCTGTTTGCCATTAACGCGATCGGCGGGCAGTTCAGCATTCATATTCCGATTAACCTTATCACCTCGCTCGTTTGCGGATTTCTTGGCCTTCCAGGGGCTGCGGCATTAATTGTGATTGACCAATATATTCTGTCATGATTCATAATGAAAAGGCATCGTCTATATACATGCAACATGAAGAGTTAACTTCTCAGTCATCCTGCACACCCTAAGCGCTGCAGCACTTCCTCCGGACGTTCGTGGATGTAGTTGACAAACCGAGTAATGGCTTGAATGATATCGTTGCGATCCTTGTGAAAT
>NZ_JAFWFM010000004.1:0-16017 GCF_017515625.1 Geobacillus sp. | reverse complement strand
TGTGAGACTTTATATTGAGGAGAAGGGATTATATGGAGCGAGAACAGGCGTTGCTGATTGTGAAACAACAGTTGACGGAGCAGCGCTACGAGCATACGCTTGGCGTTGTCGAAACGGCCGTTAAGCTAGCCAACCAGTATGGCGCCGACGCGAAAAAAGCGGAATTGGCCGCCATTTTCCATGACTATGCGAAATTCCGCCCGGTTGAAGAAATGAAACAAATCATTTTGGCGCACAATATGCCCAACGACTTGCTTGCGTACAACAGTGAATTGTGGCATGCGCCCGTCGGCGCCTATTTGGTGCAGACGGAAGTCGGCATTGACGATCCAGACGTGCTGGATGCCATTCGCTACCATACATCGGGAAGAGCTGGAATGACGCTGCTTGAAAAAATTATTTATTTGGCTGACTATATCGAACCGGGGAGGAAGTTTCCCGGCGTTGAGGAAGTAAGGCGCCTCGCCGAGGAAGATCTCGATCGCGCGCTGTTGCAGGCGGTGAAAAATACGATTGCGTTTTTGCTTGAGAAGCGCCAGCTCATTTATCCAGATACGATTCATGCGTACAATTCACTCGTGCGTGAAGTGAAGGGGGAAGAAAAACAGTGACGGAACAAGAGGCGTTGCAGCTTATCGTTCGCGCCGCGGATGATAAAAAGGCGGAAAACATTGTCGTGCTCAATATGAAAGGCATTTCGCCCGTTGCCGATTATTTTGTCATTTGCCATGGCAATTCGGACAAACAAGTGCAGGCCATCGCCCGCGAAATTCAAGACCAAGCGGAAGAGCACGGCTTAGCGGTGAAGCGGGTTGAAGGATTCCAGGAGGCGAAATGGGTGCTTGTGGACCTCGGCGACATCGTCGCCCACGTGTTTGCGAAAGACGAGCGCGACTATTACAATCTCGAACGGCTTTGGGGGGACGCCCCGATGGAAGACGTCGCGGCTGTGCTGCAGCCATGACCTATGCTCGTTTCGCCGATTGGTACGATGCGCTCATGGCCGAGGCGCCGTATGATGCGTGGCAATCATTTGTCGAGCGGGTTTTCGCCCGATACGCCAAACGGCCGGGACGGCGGGTTGTCGACATCGGCTGCGGGACGGGAGAGCTTGCCATCCGCCTCGCCAAGGCCGGATGGCAAGTATCCGGCGTGGATCTCTCTGAACATATGCTCGCCGTCGCCCAGGCGAAAGCGGAGGCAGCCGGTGTCAACGTGCCGTTTTTCGAGCAAAACATGGCGGAGCTGGACGGATTTTCCGGCCTTGATGGCGCCTTCATTTTTTGCGATGCGCTCAACTATTTGACAGATGAAGAGGACGTGAGACGGACGTTCGCCGCCGTCTCCCGCGCGCTCGGTCCTGAAGGGCTGCTGCTGTTTGACGTCCACTCGGTTTACAAAATGGACGTCTTGTTCCGCAATGCCGTCTTCGCCGATCAAGGCGACGATCTCAGCTACATTTGGACGTGCCATCCGCTTGACTGGCCGCACAGCGTCGGGCACGAACTGACGTTTTTCGCCCGCCGCGGCGATCTTTACGAGCGCTATGACGAATGGCACGAACAGCGCACGTTTGAGCGCGCTGTCTATGAGCGATGGCTCGATTCCGCTGGCTTTGAGGTGCTCGAGGTGACCGCCGATTTCACCGATGCGCCCCCGACCGAGACGGCGGAACGGTGGTTTTTTGTGGCGAGGAGGCGATGAGGGCGAGATCGACAAAAACGAAGGCGCTGTTGCCAGCGAAGCATTGGAGACATGGTTGAACACTGCGCCAAATAGGATGAAAAGAAGGAAAGAGCCGCATGGCTCTTTTTTTTATGCGCATGTGGAAAAGAAGGGGGTGAATGTATGGCCAAACGTTGCGATCGACGCGATTGACGGCTGGGAAATTGAAAAAGATGTGTGAGTTAGAAGGATTATGAAGATATTGGTTGAAATAAATAAATATAAGGCAAATGTCCTAAGAGAAAATGTCTGATGGAGTCGAATGAAACATGAATGATGTGTATGCTCATACGCCACGGGCAAATGGACAGGAATGGCATCGGTTGGACGAACATTTGGTAAGCGTAGCGGAAATGGCTCAATCATTCGCCGCTCCTTTTCAAGGGGGAAAAGTGGCTTATTTATGCGGCCTTTTGCATGACTTAGGAAAATTCCATCCTCTTTTTCAACAGTATTTGAAAAAGCAAGCAGATGGAGAAATGGGCCAAAGCGTCCCTCATGCGATTTGGGGAGCGGCGTTGATGTACCAAGTGTATTGGGAAAAAACAGGAAATCGACATGCCTGGCAATGGTTTTCGTTGCCGATCGCCGGCCATCATGTGGGTTTGCATTCGTCTCACTATTTATCATCTACCCTTGGACAGAGCTTAAAAGAACAACATTTGCACTTTCGGGAAGTCTTGAAGCAAGCCGAATCGTTCCTAAAGAAATTCGTATTTCCATGCATGCAAAGTGTGGAAAATATTTCTTCGCTTTCTGAAACCGATAGGGAGATGTGGATTCGCCTGATCTTTTCTGCGCTTGTTGACGCTGATTATTTAGATACAGAGCGCCACTTCCAGCCGGAGCTTTCTCCGCTCCGAACGCCTGTGGCTTCGATAACGGATTTATGGAATCAATTTACCGCCGATCAGGAACAATTAACAAGCCGCACGGATGATACAGCGGTGAATCGGATGAGAAGGGAAGTGTATGAGGAATGCGTCCGCTCCGCCTCCAGACCGCAGGGAGTATATCGGTTGACCGTGCCGACCGGAGGGGGGAAGACGAGAAGCAGTTTAGCTTTTGCATTGAAACATGCGGTGGAACATGGACTTGACCGCGTTATTGTCGCCATTCCGTATACAAGCATTATTGAGCAGACGGCGGATGTATACCGCGGCATTTTCGGGAACGATGCGGTGTTGGAGCACCACAGCCAAATTGAGGTGGATGATGAGAAGGAAGAAGCGGATGAAAGGCTCATCCAACAACGCCTCGCTGCGGAAAATTGGGATGCTCCCCTCATTGTCACGACAACCGTGCAGCTGTTTGACAGCCTGTTCAGCAATCGTCCAAGCAAGGTGCGCAAACTGCATAACTTGTCGCGCAGCGTCGTAATTCTCGATGAGGTTCAAACGCTCCCGACAGAACTGCTAAAGCCGACATTAGATGCATTGGCCATGTTGGTGCGTCATTGTCAGACAACCGTTGTCTTATCGAGCGCCACTCAGCCGTTTTTTGAGGAAAGCCGATTTTTGGATGTATTTTCCGAAATAGAGGTCAAAGAAATGTTGCCGTTGCCGACCGTGAATCGTCATTTTCAACAAATGCAGCGGGTGGACTATGAAATATGGAAATCACCCGTTTCATTGCCACAACTTGTCCGTTTCATTCGAGAACAAAAGCAATTATTGGTTGTCTTTAACACGAGAAAAGAGGCGAAAGAGTGCGTCGAGCTCCTTCAAGAAGATGATGGGGTATTCCATCTTTCCACCCTTCTTTGCAGCGCGCATCGTCGCCGAATTTTAGAGGAAGTTCGTGAACGTCTAAAGAAAAATCAACCTGTCCGCCTCATCAGTACACAAGTGGTGGAAGCAGGGGTTGATTTAGATTTTCCGATTGTCATGCGGCAAATGGGGCCCCTCGACCGGATTGTCCAAGCGGCAGGACGCTGCAATCGCGAAGGAAAAATGGATAAAGGAAACGTGATTATTTTTGAAACAGAAGACATGCCAAGCCCAAGAGGATCGTATCGAACAGCGACGGAAACAGCACGGTTCTTATTGGCGCAACGCCATCCTGATGATTTGCACGATCCCAATATATTTCGGGAATATTTCCGTCGTTTATTCGCCTCGGTGGATGTGGATTCGAAAAACATCCAAAAAGATCGGGAAATGCTTGATTATCCATTAGTTGCCGAAAAGTATCGCCTTATTGATCAGGATACGGTTTCCGTCATCGTTCCATATGAGGAGGCGTCGGAATACTTGCGAATGTGGGAATCTTCTCCGTCCCGCTATTCGTTTCGCCGTTTGCAGCCATATATGGTTCAGTTGTATCGTTTTGAGGCGGAAAAGAAAGAAAAGGACGGATGGCTGCGGGAAGTGGCGGACAATGTCTATGAATGGCTTGGTGACTATGATGAACGGATCGGAATTAAAGAAGAAGTTTACGATCCACTCAGTTTGATTGGATAGAAATGGTGATGGAAAGGAGACATGAAATGCAACGTCAAGCGAAAGTGCAGGTGAAAGTGTGGGGAGAATATGCCTGTTTTACAAGACCGGAATTTAAAGTCGAGCGCATCAGTTATCCGGTGATGACGCCGAGCGCAGCGCGGGGGATATTGGAAGCGATTTTTTGGAAACCGGAATTTCGTTATGAAATTCGCCAAATCGGGATTTTGAGTTTAGGGGGTCAGCAGGCGATTTTGCGTAACGAACTTAAAAACAAACAAGGTAAAAAACCAATTTTGATTGAAAACGATCGTGCTCAACGAACAAGCTTGATTTTAAAAAACGTTGCTTATTGGGTTGTTGCGGATATCGTTTTAACAGGACGAGCAGTGGATCCAGTCGCCAAATATCGTGACCAGTTTAACCGCAGGATTGAAAGGGGGCAGTATTATCATACGCCATATTTAGGAACAAGGGAATTTGCTGCCAATTTTTCACCTATAAACGAAAAGGATGTCGTGCAGCCTATTGATATGGATATCGGTACAATGTTGTTCGATCTCGCTTTTATCGAAGACAAATCCAGAAAAGAAATGGAGTTTCTCCGTCATGATGAAACAGGAACGCGAACGGTGGCTGGATTCGCAAAGCCCATCTTTTTTGAGGCAAAAGTAGAAAACGGCTGGATGCATATTCCGAAAGAAAGATATCAACAGTTATATGTATTGGAGGGCCAAGATGCTTTACGAGTTGATTGAGTTGGCGGATCAGTTGCAGAGGAAAAAGAAAATGCCTCCTCTTTGCTATGAAAAAAAACTGATTAATTGGATTATCGATTTAAGCGGAGCGACCCCTTATTTAAAAGGCCCATTTGAAAAAGGGGAGTATCGCATGATTGAAGCTCCTATTAGACAGAGATCGGGACAATTGTCCGAGAATAATGTGAAACCATATTTATTAGTGGACGATGCGCGATATGTGTTGGGAGTTCCAGAAAATAACGAACCAAAAAAGATTCGTGAAGCACAGCTTGCGCATCAGGAATATGTGAGACTCATAGAAGAGGCCTATGATCATACAAATATGGCAGAGTTAAAAAGAGTTCTTGACTTTCTTCAAAGCTCTTTGAAAGAGCAGTTTTTTTCATCGATCAGGCCAAGAGATATTGTTACATTTCAAGTAAATGAAGAATCGCTGATTTGCGAGCATCCGAAAATCCAGCAGTTTTGGGTTCAACATTTAGAACAAGAGCTGGCGTCTAACGATAAAAACAATTGTGCGATTTGCAGAAACTACGCTCCTTATGTGCGCATTTTTCCAAGTGTGATTTCATTATTTGGCCAACGGTGCATACTGACAAGCTTTAAGGAAAAAGCCTTTAAATCGATGGGGAAAGACCAGACGAATAATGCGCCTATATGTTTTCAGTGCGCAACGTTGACTGTAGACGTTTTTAATTACTTGTTACGGGAAGATAAACATCATGCAGAGTTATATAGAGACAAAAAAAAGAGAGACGATTTGCAAGCTCAAATGGCTGTATATTGGATCAATGATTCCATGAATGAAGGGGAACGAGGAGAAATTCAAATCGACGAGAGTGTGCTCGCTTCTATACTTGAATCAGGATCCTTTGAAGACGGGACAAACAACTTAACACCTCCCCCTGAGCTAAAGCAGCTCGAGGAACTGCTGGCTCTTCCGAAAACGGGGCGCGAGCAGGCATTGCATTTAGACAAGACGTTTTTTCATATGGCTGTTCTTTCGGCCAATAAAGCGAGATTAGTCATTCGTGAATGGATTCACACGTCGATTTCTCAATTGCTGATGCATTTGGAGCGGTATGTGGCCGCTGTGCGCATCGTTCAACCGACTGGGGAAAAAGGCTATTTATTGCCGTTGGGAGTCTTGATTCGCGCTGTCGACATGTCTCCAGGGTTTGTGCGGCAATGTTTGCGCATGATTTATCAAGGGGCTTTGCCGCCCGCTGAATTGCTGCCGTTAGCGCTTCAACGTTTCCGCTCTTTGAAAGTATTGAGTGATCCGAAGGAAACGTGGAGATATCATTCATCAGCCAGTTTGATAAAACTCGTTCTCACATATGGAAAGGAGGAAGCAAATACAATGCAATCGTTAAACAACCATTGCTTGCAGCCGGCTTATATTTGTGGACGATTATTGGCCGTATTGGAAGAAATTCAACGGCGCGCTTCAGGATACCGAATTGGAAGCACAATCGTTGATCGATTTTATGGCGCGGCTTCTACAGCTCCAGCATCGACATTCGGTTCATTGCTGAGGCTTTCGACAACCGCTCATCTGCCGAAAGTATCTGTTGAGCTTGGCCGTTTGCTCGAAGAAGTGATGAAACAGTTGGATGAAGCTGGCGGTTTTCCAACGATTTTCAATTTGAGAGAACAAGCAGAGTTCGCGCTCGGTTTTTATCATCAACGTGCTGAATTCCGCAGTCGCCATCAAGCCAATCAGACAAAAGAAACGGGGGAAAGCCAGTGATGGAGCGCTATATTGATCCGACAAAACGTCACGAATTTGTGTTGCTTTTTGATGTCAAAGATGGGAATCCAAATGGGGATCCAGATGCGGGCAACATGCCGCGTGTCGATCCGGAAACGATGCACGGCATTGTGACCGACGTCGCTATCAAGCGGAAAATTCGCGATTACGTCGCGATGGTATTAGGCAAACCGATTTTTATTCAAAGCCAAACAGCTTTAAACACCATCATTTTTCAAGCATATCAAGACGTCGGAGTGAAACTGGCGACGATTGAGCTGAATGAAGAAGAAAAAGAAAATGGGGAATTGATGAATTGGCTTTCACAGCTTGAGGAACAAGGATTGGTGCTCGAAGACAATCGGGTGATCTATACTGGCGAGGACGTCAAGGATAAGGATATTCGGGAAAAATTAACGGAAGGATTAGAAGAAGCCGGTCTTAAAAAACAGCTGGAAAAGTCATTGCGAAATATGGCGAAACGTTTGGCACAGGCGGCAAATAATATGAAAATTGATGACCAAACACGCCAAAATGCGCAAAAGGCTTTATGCCAAAAGTACTATGATGTCCGCATGTTCGGGGCTGTGATGTCAACAGGGTTGAATGCTGGTCAAGTGCGCGGGCCGATGCAGCTGACATTTTCTCGCTCAATTGATCCGGTATTTCCATGGGATTTGACCATCACACGCTCCGCGATCACCAAAGAATCGGATCGCCGCAGAAAACAAACGGAAATGGGAAGAAAACCGTTAATTCCATACGGGTTGTATCGATTGCATGGATTCTACAATCCATTTTTAGGAGAAAAAACAGGGGTTACGGCGGAAGATTTAGCTGATTTTTGGGATGCGCTCGTTCATTTATTTGCATTTGACCATTCTGCGGCTAGAGGAGAAATGAATGTCAGAGCACTGTATATTTTTAGCCATGAAAATGCGAAAGGATCAGCCCCAGCTCATAAACTGTTTGACTTGGTGAAAGTCGAGCGCCGCCAACAGGAAGCGCCAAGGTCATTCCATGACTATGTTTTGCTCGGACCGGCAGATGAGGGGCAAAAAGACGTTTTTCTTGAAGGGTTTTCTGGAGTCACCGTGACGCGCCTCGTATAAAACGTTGGCGAAAGGGTTGGTTTTATGCAGTGGAGTGAAGATGAGTGGATTATGTTATCGGCTTTGCAACATTATGTGTACTGCCCGCGTCAATGTGCATTGATTCATCTCGAACAGACTTTTGAGGAGAATGTTTTTACACTGAGAGGGAATCGGGTGCATGAACGGGTAGACAGACCCGAAGGAGAACAGTTGGGAGACAGAAGAGTAGAGCGTGCTTTGCCAATCTGGTCGGAACGTTTGGGGATTATAGGAAAAGCAGATTGTGTAGAATTTCTTCCTGATGGAACGCCATATCCAGTGGAATACAAAGCCGGAAAACGAAAAACGAAAGAGGCGGATATGGTGCAGTTGGCGGCTCAAGCTCTCTGCCTAGAAGAAATGTTCGATCGACCGGTGGCAAAGGGGGCCTTATACTATTATCAGTCAAGAAGACGGTTGGAAGTGGACGTGACCAAGCCTTTGCGGCGACTTGTGGAAGAAACGATACAAAATGTAAGAGAAATGTTGGGAAAAGACCGATTGCCGCCGCCCGTCAATGATGCACGATGCCGTGATTGCTCGTTGCAGGACGTTTGCATGCCACAGGTTCCTGCGAACGTAGCCGCATGGATAAGCGAGGAGAACGATCATGATTAAAGTATTGTTGAATACGTTATACGTTCAAACGCAACAGTCGTATATACGGCTTGATCATGAAACCATTGTCGTTGAGGTGGAAGGGGCAAAGACATTGCAAGTCCCTATCCACCATATTGGCGCCATTGTCATGTTTGGACATGTTTCGATCAGCCCGTATTTGCTTGGCAAATGTGTCAACCAAGGCATTTCTGTCATTTGGTATGATGCATATGGCCGTTTTTTGGCCCGAGCCACTGGAAGAACAAATGGAAATGTATTGCTTCGAAGAGCACAACATCAACTATTGGAAAATGAGAAAAAGATGCTCCATATTGCTTCGCGTTTTGTATCCGGTAAAATTCGCAACAGCAAAAGCGTGCTGCAACGGGCGATGCGTGATTATCCAGAGCAGCGAGCAAGGTTGGAGCAATCTGTAAAGCAACTAGACCAAAGTTTACGCAATATTGGAAAGCAATCGACATTGGATGAACTGCGGGGAGTCGAGGGATACGCCTCATCCGTCTACTTTGAAGCGTTCGCATCGCTCATACGGTCAGATGAGGACGGATTTTTTGCCTTTACCGTACGGTCTCGGAGGCCTCCCCGCGATCCGGTCAATGCTTGTTTATCATTTGCTTACAGCATTTTAACACAAGACTGTATCTCGGCATTGGAGGGAGTGGGGCTTGATCCGCAAATCGGTTATTTGCATGCGTTGCGGCCTGGGAAGCCATCATTAGGTTTGGATCTTGTTGAAGAATTTCGGCCTTACTTGGCTGATCGATTTGTTCTGACATTAATCAACCGGAGGCAACTGGATAAAAGCCATTTTGACATGCGCCCAGGCGGAGCTGTATTTTTGAATGAAAAGGGGAGAAAAACCTTTTTGGCTGCTTATCAAAAACGGAAACAAGAAGAAATCCAGCACCCGATTATCAATCAAAAAGTTCCACTAGGGTTGTTGCCTCACGTACATGCTCGATTATTAGCTCGACATTTACGGGGAGATATTGAGGAGTACACTCCATTTATCATGAGGTGATCATGATTGGATATTTTAGTGACATATGATGTAGAAACATTAGAACCAAGCGGTCAAAAACGGTTGCGAAAAGTGGCGACCATTTGCCAAAATTTTGGTCAGCGGGTGCAAAAATCAGTGTTCGAATGCAGCGTTAGTCAAGCGCAGCTAGAAGAAATGGAGCATCAATTGTTGCGCGTCATTGACTTGGAAAAAGATAGTTTGCGGATATATACATTGTACGGCAGCCGGTCAAAGGCGGTTCGTGTCTATGGAAAAGATTATTACGTTGATTATAATGATCCCATCATTTTGTAATGACAAAGATGACAAAATGCCGATGATATGTGCGGCAAGAAGAGAATGATGCGCGAACATAAAGCGATGCTGAAAAAGAAGGGGGATCGCGATGGGCGGAAAAGCTGGTTATAAAGCCGAAGAGGGAAAATGGATCTGTGATCATTATGACTTTGCCCCAAACAGAATGCGTAAGTTCGCGTTTTTATATCTTGAAATGCGCTCAACACAAGATATCTAAACGCGGGCGGTTGCACCCGGCTATTAAGCCGGGTGAGGATTGAAACATCAAACAGCCCTGCAAAGCTATACAGCGATTTTGCGTTGCACCCGGCTATTAAGCCGGGTGAGGATTGAAACGTGATAAGGAAGTTGGACCTGCAAGTCCTATTGGGTTGCACCCGGCTATTAAGCCGGGTGAGGATTGAAACCGATACCCAAGAAGTGATTGCTAAAACAGGAGCACTTGTTGCACCCGGCTATTAAGCCGGGTGAGGATTGAAACACGACAAATTGACGGCGCTAAACAATGAATACGCTCAAAAGTTGCACCCGGCTATTAAGCCGGGTGAGGATTGAAACTTTTACAGTCCATTGATGGACTTGGTGATGTAGATGCTGAGTTGCACCCGGCTATTAAGCCGGGTGAGGATTGAAACAATAAAGTGATAATTTACAACAGACGGAAATGGCGTTGCACCCGGCTATTAAGCCGGGTGAGGATTGAAACAAAATGCTGGCATCGGCTATATCTTGGTTCAAATGGGTTGCACCCGGCTATTAATCCGGGTGAGGATTGAAACCTCAATGTCTCCAACCGCATAAAATTCGATGTCGTTGCACCCGGCTATTAAGCCGGGTGAGGATTGAAACTCTTTGCTCGATGATTTTTTACAAGGTTGCTTTCGGTTGCACCCGGCTATTAAGCCGGGTGAGGATTGAAACACAGCTATATAGCCGATAAGTAAACCGACAAGGACGTTGCACCCGGCTATTAAGCCGGGTGAGGATTGAAACATAAAAATCTCTTGAAACCAGTTGTCATTGATATCCGTTGCACCCGGCTATTAAGCCGGGTGAGGATTGAAACAAAAGTGAAAATTGCGATTCTACCTACTCGAACGGTTGCACCCGGCTATTAAGCCGGGTGAGGATTGAAACAGTATGATCGCAACGGCATCAACAACGCCTCTACAGTTGCACCCGGCTATTAAGCCGGGTGAGGATTGAAACACCCAAGAGAAGTCTTTAAGGCAGCAATCCTCAGTTGCACCCGGCTATTAAGCCGGGTGAGGATTGAAACAAGTGGAGCGATGTCTTTGAGGGGTATGCGGTTCTTGTTGCACCCGGCTATTAAGCCGGGTGAGGATTGAAACCCCTCGTCCCTGCCGAGCTCTCGCAAATGGCGCCGTTGCACCCGGCTATTAAGCCGGGTGAGGATTGAAACCCGTCCCTCACGTCATCCAGCACGCTTTTCAGTACCGTTGCACCCGGCTATTAAGCCGGGTGAGGATTGAAACATCATCTCGTCATCGTCAATAAGGGGCGTCTGCGTTGCACCCGGCTATTAAGCCGGGTGAGGATTGAAACGCTCCAATTGGAGCGTACTTTGCCCCGATCTGTTGTTGCACCCGGCTATTAAGCCGGGTGAGGATTGAAACAAATTTGGTCAGGCCAAGCAGGAATTTGCCGCTTGCTGTCGAATTCATGTTCACGAAAATTGTTGCTTCACCTTTTCCACATCTTCTTGAAACTTCTCATGTGTTTTCGCCAGCACTTCTTCGAAGACGCCGTCGAGCCGCTGTTCGAGGACGGCGATTCCTTCCCCGGTGATTCCGCCTTTGACGCACACTTTTTCCTGCAGCGTCGGGAGCGTGTACAAGTTTTGCTTCATCAATTCCGCGAAGCCGATGATCATGTCGGTCACCAGCATCGTCGCCTGTTCTTTCGTGATGGCGGTTTTGGCCGCTGCGGCGTCGATGAAGCGTTGCAGCAAATAGCTGAAAAACGCCGGACCGCAGCTGGAGATGTCGGAAGCGACGCGGGTGATGGCCTCATCGATATACACCGGCGAGGCGATGCGCCGGAGAAGATCATCGATCGTTTGCCAGCAGTCGGCCGAACAGCGTGATCCGATTGTGATGAGTATGCTGCCGGAGAGCGCGCGGTTTGTGATGCTCGGAATGGCGCGCACGACTTGGCAAGGGACGGCTGTTTCAAGCTGTTTTACGCTGATCGGGCTTGTGATCGACACAAGGCAATGCTCCTTTGTCCAGTGCGGGGCCAGCTGCTGCAACAATGGGTGGATGTCGAGCGGTTTGACGCATAAAAAAACGAGACTGGATTGTTTGACGACTTCAGCCGCATCGGCAACCACTGCCATGCCGGGATGCGCGCGTTGTATCGCGAACGCTTTCGCAAGCGTACGGTTCGTGATGACGAGCTGATCCGCTTTCACAGCACCGGAGTCGAGGAACGCTTCGATTAAGATGGTGCCCATATTCCCCGTGCCGATGACGCCGATGTTCATGTGTTGTCCCCCCTCCCGGTTTTGGTTCACCGGAAATCTCTTTTTTGATATGTATGAGAAAAAGGCTCGGTTTATGACTTGAGATGGAAAGGATGGGATCGTATGTGGGAGCATGTGCAGGAGCTTGGCAAACGGTATGGAAAAGTCGGGATGTTCTTGTTGTTTGCCGCGGCGGCGGGGTTATGGGTGTTTCATCATCCGACGGATGAAAAGGGGCAAGTCGTTTTGCCGGCGGCGGCTGAAACGGATGCCGCCCGGACGGAAGAAAAAAAGAACGAGGCGTCAAAAACCGCTGTGGTGGATGTGAAAGGGGCGGTCGCGAACCCCGGAGTGTATGAGGTGGCGGCGGACGCTCGCGTTCGCGATGCCATCGCCCTAGCTGGCGGATTGACGGATGAGGCGGATGAAACGAAAGTCAATTTGGCAGCAAAAGTGCATGATGAAATGATGATTTACGTGCCGAAAAAAGGCGAGGATGCACCGGCGTCAAATGCCGTCAGCAAGTCTCCAAGCGATGGGGATCGAAACGGGATGCAAGTGGCCATCAATACGGCGACGGAAGAGGAGTTGATGCAGCTTCCCGGCATCGGACCGGCGAAGGCAAACGCGATCATCGCCTATCGTGAAGAACACGGGCCGTTTCGGCGGGTGGAGGATTTGTTGAATGTGACTGGAATTGGTGAAAAGACGCTGGAGAAATTGAAGCCGTATTTGCTTGTTCCGTAAGCGAGGCGGGGGAGGGCAATGCTTCTTAATTTATGGCGGATCAAGGCTGCTGTGGACGTTTTTCGGCGTTGACGGGGGCAAGAGGCAGTGGGTAGACTAAAAGCATGGACACGAGCGGAGGGATAGAAAATGGAACGCATCACATGGAATCAATACTTTATGGCGCAAAGCCATTTACTTGCGCTGCGCAGCACGTGCACGAGGCTCGCCGTCGGAGCGACGATCGTGCGCGATAAGCGCATCATCGCCGGCGGGTACAACGGGTCGATCGCCGGCGGCGCCCATTGCATTGATGAGGGGTGCTACGTCATTGACGGTCATTGTGTGCGGACGATTCACGCCGAAATGAACGCGATTTTGCAATGCGCCAAGTTCGGCGTCCCGACCGAGGGGGCGGAGATGTATGTCACTCATTTTCCGTGCTTGCATTGCTGCAAGGCGATCATTCAAAGCGGCATCCGCGCGGTCTATTACGCCCAAGACTACAAAAACCACCCGTACGCCTTGGAGCTGTTTGCTCAAGCTGGCGTCCGTCTCGTGCAAGTGCCGCTGAAAATGGATGTGTTCGCCTTGCTTTCCGGCGGCGGGGAATCATGAAAGGACAAGCCGTCTATCCCGCTGCGGCGGCGCTTTTGGCCGTCGCGGCGGCCTCGCCGTCCCCAACCGCCTGTCTTCTCCTCGTTGTGTATCTCCTTCTTCTTTTCATCCGCCGGCCGCACTGTTTCCTTCCTTCTCTCGTTGCCGCTCTCTCCTTTTTTGCCTATTTTCTCATCGTTGACTATCATAACAACACTTCCCTTTCCGGCGGCCGACATTCGCTTTCCGTTCGTTTTTCCGCCGCACCGGCAATTGACGGTGATCGATTGCAGGCGGCGGTGCAAGCTGGCAAGGAGCGGGTGCAGCTCCGTTACATCATTCGGACGGCTGCGGAAAAAGAGACGCTGCAAGCGCACCTGGTGCCTGGAACGGTATGCCGCGTCACCGGAACGCTTGAGCGCCCGATGCCAGCTGGTAATCCGTATGCGTTTGATTACCGCCTTTATTTGCGCCGCCACCGCATTCATTGGCTCTTTCTCCCTGAGGCGATCGATCTCTCTGCTTGCATGCGCGTCCGTCCCACTATCATCGAACGTCTTGAAGCCATTCGCGAGGCTGGCGTCCGCCGCATTGAAGCCCGGTTTCCGCCGGAAGCGGCTGGTATCGCCGCTGCACTGATTTATGGGGAGCAGCGCACCCTTGATGAGTCGGTCCTTGAAGGGTATCAGCAGCTCGGTCTCATCCATCTGCTAGCCATTTCAGGAGGGCATGTCACGCTGCTGATTGGCGCTGGTTTTGCCGGTGCGATTCGCTTCGTGACGAGGGAAGCCGTGCTGGCAGGGCTGTTGGCGTTTTTGCCTGTGTACGCCGTTCTCGCTGGCGCTTCGCCGTCGGTGCTGCGCGCTTGTGCGACTGGGATGATGGTGTTGGCCGTTCAGTGGAAAAAAGGAAGGATCCATCCGCTGGATGCGTTGAGTTGGACAACGCTTGCCTTGCTCGTCTTTGATCCCTATATGGTTTGGGATGTCGGTTTTCAGCTGTCGTTTCTTGTCACATTTGCTCTTCTTGCCCATGTGTCGGTGCTCGCCTCTGCTCGTTCGATGCTCCAAAACTTGCTTCAGACCGCGCTCGCCGCTCAGCTTGCCGCACTGCCGATTTTGCTTTACCATTTTTATGAAATTTCTGTTTGGAGCATAGGGCTGAATGTCTTCTTCGTCCCTTGGTATTCATTTGTCATTTTGCCACTCGCGTTTCTATCTGCAGTTTTTCCCTTTTCTCCGTTCATTTGGCTGTTTAGCCGTCTCATTGAGCTGACAGACGCGGTTGTCTATTTTTTCGCGGCCGATCACCCGTTTATGCTTGTGCTCGGCCGTCCGGGGCCGTGGTGCTTAGCTGGCTATCTGACGGCCATCACGGCGGCGTTTTTGGATTGGGAACGCGGCCGCCTGATCCGCGGATTGACAGCGGTGGCGGCGGCGACGGCGCTTCAGCTGGCCGCCCCATACGTGGATCCGCACGGGGAAGTGACGGTATTGGATGTTGGGCAGGGGGACTGTATTTATATTGAGCTTCCTTATCGAAAAGCAGTTTATCTCATTGACACGGGCGGGGCGGCAGAATGGGGAAAGGAATCGTGGCGCAGGCGGGCTCACCCGTTTTCCGTCGGTCGCGATGTCGTCGTCCCGTTTTTAAAAGCGCAAGGGGTGCGAACGATCGATAAGCTCATATTGACGCACGATGATGCCGACCATATCGGGTCCGCTCCTGAGGTGTTCGAAGCGGTCAAGGTGAAGGAAATGGTCACAAGCCCGGGGGCGCTGCCGCGCGTCCAAAAGATGGCGCGCCCGTTTTCCGGGCCGGTCCGCACCGCTGTGCGGGGAGAAAGATGGACAGAGGGAGGCGTGCAGTTCATTGTGCTCCACCCAGAAAAAGGCAACAACGAGGACAACAACGGTTCGCTTGTGTTGCTCGCCCGTCTCGGCGGCTTGATATGGCTGTTTGCTGGGGACATCGAAGAAGAGGCGGAACAGGCGCTCATCGATGCTTATCCGACGTTGCGTGCCGATGTATTGAAAGTCGCCCACCACGGCAGCAAAACGTCGACAACAGAGCCGTTTTTGCGGACAATCAAGCCGCGAGCGGCCATCATTTCCGTCGGGCGCTACAATCGCTACGGGCATCCGTCCTCCGAGGTGCTTATGCGGCTTAGGCAACAGCGGGCGATCGTTTGGCGGACGGATGAAAACGGAGCTATTCGCTATGTGTATGGCGAAAACGGTGGAACCTTTCAGGTGATGAAACCATAAGATGTAGTGCACAAAAAAGCGGAACGTTTCAGCCAAAACAAAAAATAAGGGGCTGACCCAAAAGTCCGCCAAAAAGCGGACTTTTGGAGTCAGCCCTCTCTGGTTTTTGTATATTTTACCAAACGGAACAAAATTCCGACTCTGTTCTCCCCCTCATTTACGCCACCAAGGACAATTGCTTGTCCCT
>NZ_JAFWFM010000048.1:0-9929 GCF_017515625.1 Geobacillus sp. | reverse complement strand
GAGCCGAGTTTGACATTGGAAGACTCGAGCACTTTTTGAATCCGGTTTTTCTCCGAAGTCAGCTGTCCGACCCACTTTTTGCGGAGGCGGGTAAAATCCCGCAATTCGCGAATATCCGCTGGGGGGACGAAACTTTTTTCAACGAGTCCATGGCGGAGCAGCTTGGCGATCCACTCGGCGTCCGAGACATCGGTTTTTCTTCCCGGGACATTTTTGATCCGCTGCGGATTGGCCAGTGTCAAGTCGACATAGCCCTCGAGGAAGGCGAAGACCGGTTTCCAATACACGCCGGTGGATTCCATGGCGACATGGGTAACGCCATGTTCTTCGAGCCACTCGAGCAGGTCGCCAAGTCCCTTCGAGAACGTGGAGAAGGTTTGAATGTCCTTTTGAATGTGTCCATCTTCTTCCCATAGCGCGCAGGCGACGATGGTTTCGGCATGAACATCCAATCCTGCGCAGCGAGGATAGATGACATCCATGATGAAAATCCTCCTTTTCGATGATCGAGTGCGCAAACAGCGAATCCACGGGAGAAATGCGGCAGTTTTCCGTTCGTCGTCACCTTTCCTCCGCATCGGGAAAGGGCGGACAATGGGTGGTGCACCCAGTGGATTCAAACACTTTTCCGTACAGGGTCTAAGCCACCATTAAGCATAACGTCCTGTTGAACTGTTTGCGCCTATTCTTCATTATGGGAAGAAAAGGGGGATTTTCATGCCCGGGTGGAGGGCAAACCATTGCCCATGGATCTTTCTGTGAAAATAATGAATCCATGAGCGGTTATTTTCATGCTTGGATGGCGAGTAAAAGCTTACTCATGGATGTTTTTTGTTTTTAATTCAAATAAATATTTGAATAATAAAAGAAATGGGGTATAATATATTCAAACGGAAATTTGAATATGAAAGGGGGATAATGAATGAGTAAGAAAGATACATGTGAAATTTATTGTTATGACGAAGAAAAAGTCAATCGAATACAAGGGGAATTGCAAAAAGAAGATATATCCAGTGTTGTCCTGTTGTTTAAAGCACTGGCAGATGAAAATAGGGCAAAAATTGCCTATTCACTTTGCCAAGATGAAGAGTTATGTGTATGTGATATTGCCAATATCATTGGGGCTTCTGTTGCAACCACTTCCCATCATTTACGGACTCTTTATAAACAAGGGATTGTAAAGTATCGAAAAGAAGGAAAGCTAGCATTTTATTCGCTGGATGATGACCATATTAAGCAGTTAATCATGATTGCGTTAGCACATGATAAAGAGGTGAAAGTCCGTGTCTGAACAACAAGCAAAATTATCTAAATCAGAAGCGAAAACCTACCGTGTTCAAGGATTTACTTGTGCAAACTGTGCGGCAAAGTTTGAAAATAATGTAAAATCATTGCCAGGTGTTCAAGATGCTAAAGTAAACTTTGGAGCATCTAAAATTACCGTTTGGGGTACAACAACCATCGAAGAATTAGAAAAAGCAGGAGCTTTTGAAAACTTAAAGGTTCGGGAAGATAAAGAAAAAGCAGTCAAGCGTGAACCTTTTTGGAAGCAAAAAGAGAACATTAAAGTGTATATTTCCGCCGTTTTGCTTGTGATCAGTTGGTTTTTAGGGAAGCAATACGGAGAAGAGCATATCTTTGCGACAATTGGATATGCTGCAGCAATTTTAATCGGTGGATATTCGTTATTTATAAAAGGTTTCAAAAACCTAGTTCGATTGAATTTTGATATGAATACGCTGATGACAGTGGCGATTTTAGGAGCTGCAGCGATTGGTGAATGGGGAGAAGGTGCAACGGTTGTTATTCTATTCGCCATTAGCGAAGCCTTAGAGCGTTATTCCATGGATAAAGCTCGTCAATCCATTGAATCGTTGATGGATATTGCTCCAAAAGAAGCATTAATTCGTCGCGGAAATGAAGAAATGATGGTCCCTGTTGACGATATTCAAGTCGGAGATATTATGATCGTAAAGCCTGGTCAGAAATTAGCGATGGATGGAATCGTCATCAAGGGTACATCTACGCTAAATCAGGCTGCCATTACGGGAGAAAGTGTTTCAGTAACCAAAACAGTCGGTGATGAAGTCTTTGCAGGAACATTGAATGAAGAAGGGTTATTGGAAGTAAAAGTTACAAAACGAGTGGAAGATACAACTCTTTCGAAAATCATCCATTTAGTGGAAGAAGCTCAAGCAGAACGAGCACCTTCTCAAGCGTTTGTAGATCGTTTTGCCAAATACTATACACCAGCCATTATCATTTTTGCTCTTTTACTAGCCGTTATTCCTCCATTATTTATGGGTGCTGATTGGAGCGAATGGATTTATCGAGGTCTAGCTGTATTAGTGGTTGGTTGTCCGTGTGCGTTGGTTATTTCCACGCCTGTTTCGATTGTAACTGCCATTGGAAATGCAGCGAAAAACGGTGTGTTAATTAAAGGTGGTATTTATTTAGAGGAAGCAGGAAACTTAAAAGTGATTGCTTTTGATAAAACAGGAACATTAACAAAAGGTATTCCTTCCGTCACCGATGTGGTCACTTATAATGGCAATGAAAATGAACTAATGACCATTACAGCAGCCATTGAAAAAGGCTCACAACATCCACTTGCTTCCGCCATTATAAGAAAAGCAGAAGAAGATGGATTGAATTTTAATGATGTATCGGTTGAAGAATTCCAATCCATTACAGGTAAAGGGGTCAAAGCCAAAGTAAATAACGCAATGTATTATGTCGGAAGTCCAGGTCTTTTTGAAGAACTTCTTCCAAATGGCATCCAATCAGAAATAAAAGAACAAATTACAACCCTTCAAATACAAGGGAAAACGGTCATGGCATTAGGGACGGAAAAAGAAATTCTGGCGTTAATTGCCGTGGCAGACGAAATAAGAGAATCATCCAAAGAGGTTATTCGAAAACTTCATCAAGTCGGTATTGAAAAAACGGTGATGCTGACGGGAGATAACCAAAGAACAGCCGAAGCCATCGGAAAACAAGTCGGGGTTTCCGATATTAAAGCCGATTTACTTCCAGAAGATAAACTGAATTTCATCAAAGAGCTTCGCGACAAGTATCGAAGTGTTGCGATGGTTGGAGATGGTGTGAACGATGCACCAGCTCTTGCAGCTTCAACCGTTGGTGTGGCAATGGGTGGTGCTGGAACCGATACAGCCCTAGAAACAGCCGATATTGTCTTAATGTCTGATGATTTAAGCAAATTGCCATATACGATTAAATTGAGCCGCAAAGCTTTAGCGATTATTAAGCAAAACATTACTTTCTCTTTAGGGATTAAGGCATTGGCATTACTGTTAATTGTGCCTGGTTGGTTAACGCTATGGTTAGCGGTATTTGCCGATATGGGAGCAACATTAATCGTAACATTAAACAGCATGCGATTGCTAAAAGTTAAAGAATAGGCTCTTCACCACAAGTGGCAGTGCACGATAAGGAGGGCTGAACGTGGGCATTTCGTCTCTCATTTTGCTTTTGTTGGTCATGTCGATCGTGTTGTTCGTGTATGGTGTTGTCCAAAAGAGCAAAGCCGCCAAACGGATCGCCTTTGGTCTCTTCATCGCATCGGTCGGATTAGCGGGTTTTGTCGTGTTTCTCATCGGTTATATGTAACGGAAAGCCAAAGCCGAACACGCTGTTCTGTGTGTTCGGCTTTGCGTTTGCGGCGATTCAGATGGGGATCATTAGGGGAGATGGGGCTCGCGCTCAAGGCCTCAAGGACTGGCATTAGGGGATCGTTCGAGGCGGATTTCTCTGTCTTGCCTCATCTATCATTTTTGGGCTTCAAAGTTATTTTTAAAAAAAGTGAAGAAAGTCGTTCATTTTTCTACACGAGGACAAGCGCAGGAAATATAAAGAAAATGCAGAAAAGAATGATATATAAAAAAATTATTGAAGCAGAAGTGTGTAGTATTTATAATATTATTTGGTTATGTGTTATACAACAAAAGTAATCAGCTGGCATAGGAGGGATTGGATTGATTGAAAAGCTCGTGGAAACGGTGAACGGGTGGCTGTGGAGCCCTTTCTTAATTGCTTTTATTGTCTGTTGTGGTTTGTATTTTAGCATTCGCACCCGCTTCCTGCAAATCCGCCACGTGAAAGAGATGATCCGGCTTGTGACGACGGGGAAGGGCTCTGAGGCCGGGGTGTCTTCTTTCCAGGCGTTGACGATGTCGTTGTCCGGCCGCATTGGCGTTGGGAACGTGGCAGGGACGGCGACGGGGATTGCGTACGGGGGGCCGGGCGCTGTCTTTTGGATGTGGGTCATCACCTTTATCGGAGCGGCGACGGCGTATGTCGAGTCGACGCTGGCGCAAATTTATAAAGAGGAACAAGACGGACAGTACCGCGGCGGTCCGGCTTTTTATATTGAAAAGGGCCTTGGCTGGAAATGGTTTGCGGTTGTGATTGCCGGGGCGATCATTCTCTCCATGGCGGTGTTGATGCCGGGGATTCAGGCGAATTCGATCGCGGATGGGTTTTCGAATGCGTTTGGCATTCCGAAATTGGTGACGGGAATTTTCGTGATCGCTGTTCTTGGCTTTACGATTTTTGGAGGAGTGAAGCGGATCGCGAAAACGGCGGAAATTGTCGTTCCGTTTATGGCAGTTGGCTATTTATTGGTCGCGATTGCCATTATTGCGGCCAATATTGAAAAAGTCCCGG
Source organism: Geobacillus sp. (assembly GCF_017515625.1). Taxonomy (NCBI): domain Bacteria; kingdom Bacillati; phylum Bacillota; class Bacilli; order Caryophanales; family Anoxybacillaceae; genus Geobacillus; species Geobacillus sp. The sequence continues at coordinate 5,243 of NZ_JAFWFM010000048.1, read as the reverse complement.
ATGTGTTTGGCCTGATTTTCAAAAGCGCGTTTGGCGCTGATCAAGTGTTTGGCGGCATTCTTGGGTCGGCCGTGATGTGGGGGGTCAAACGCGGCCTTTATGCGAATGAAGCGGGGCTAGGGACGGGCGCCCACCCGGCAGCGGCGGCGGAAGTGTCCCACCCGGCGAAGCAGGGGCTTGTGCAGGCGTTTTCGATTTATTTGGACGTGTTCTTGGTCGTGACGGCGACGGCGCTGATGATTTTGTTTACAGGTCAATACAATGTGATCAATGAAAAAACGGGAGAGACGATTGTCGAGCATTTGAAAGGGGTGGAACCGGGCGCAGGGTATACGCAGGCGGCGGTGGACACGCTCTTCCCGGGATTCGGGTCGGCCTTTATTGCGATCGCTCTGTTCTTCTTCGCGTTTACGACGATGTACGCGTATTACTATATTGCCGAGACGAACCTCGCCTATTTGGTGCGCAGTGAAAAGAGGGGAACGGCCTTCTTTGCCTTGAAGCTCGTCTTTTTGGCGGCCACGTTCTATGGAACGGTCAAAACGGCGACGACGGCGTGGGCGATGGGCGACATCGGGCTTGGCATCATGGTGTGGCTCAACTTGATTGCGATCTTGTTGTTGTTTAAACCGGCCTATATGGCCTTGAAAGATTATGAAGAACAGCTGAAGCAAGGGAAAGATCCGGAGTTCAACGCGTCGAAATACGGAATCAAGAACGCGAAATTCTGGGAAAATGGATATAAGAGATGGGAAGAAAAGAAAGAGAAGACATTGTAACAGGTTGATTGGTTGGAGTCGACGGTGTCCCGGATGCAGCGGGACACCCTTTTTTCATCATCATCTATATGGATAAGGAACACTTTCGTTAGACATTCTCTAGGATGGGCATCCTCGAACCATCTTGCCCCCCGTGAATTCATGCGATTTTGCCATTATGATGGCTCCTCATCCGCTTCCACCATACGCTTGAGAGCCGCAAGCCGTTCATCCAATACCCTTCAAAGAAGGAAAGCCACGTTTTCAGTTCGACGAGAGGTTCGGGCTCCAGCCTGTACCTTGTTTCGCGTCCCGTTTTCCGACAGCTGCCCAACCTTGCTTCCGAAAGCACACGAAGATGTTTATTGACAGCTGTGCGGCTGATCGGGAAGGATTTGGCAATCGCGGCAATCGACAATTCGTTGTCCGCGAGCAGCTGCAACATCTGGCGGCGGGTTGGATTGGCGATGGTGTGAAACACATCGTGCTTCGGCGTGGAAACGGTTCGTTTATCCTTCGAGATATGTGGGAAGTTTTTGGTTGACAATGTTCTCCCACCCGTCATCCATAATCTTGCGAACGACTGTGTGAGGCTGCCCAAATTCGGTTGCTTTGTCCGCATCCCATCCGGAATGAATCAAGGTGAATTCCGTTTTTCCGTCTTCCAATGCTTTTCATTCCCAATCTTTTCCCCTGCGCGAAGTTTCTTTGGATTCGTCCACTGATCGTGTACAATACATAAAGGGTGACAACATCGTTCATCTCGGAAGGAGGAAAGCCGTTGACAGACAGCGCAAAACAATCATTCATTACGGACATTCAACAGTTAGATAAAAAAGGAGCCGGGCAAGCGGTCGTTTGGCATGAAGAGGAGGGAAAGAGAAAAAAGCTCAAACTCACTGTTCCGTCCACGCTTCCTGGTGAAAGGGTGCGGGTTTTGATCGATTGGCCGAAACGCCGGAGGGCCCATGCCCGAGTGGAAGAAGTGATTGAGCGGCATCCAGAGCGGCTCGATCCGCCGTGTCCGCACTTTGACCGCTGCGGCGGCTGTGTCTGGCAGCACTGGCGCTATGAGGGACAGCTGCGGCATAAGACCGAACAGGTGAAGGCGCTGCTTGCCCAGCACGGATTTGATCCGGACGTTGTGCGCGAGACGATCGGGATGGAACATCCGTGGCATTACCGCAATAAAATGGAGTTTACGTTCTCTCCTGAGGGCCTGCTTGGACTGCACGAGCAAGGGAATTTCCGGCAAGTGGTTTCGTTGGAGACATGTCTCATTGCCGGCGAGAAGATCGTCAAAGCCGCTATGGAAGTGGCGCGTTGGGCGCGCGATCATCAGCTGCCTGGGTATCACAAAGACACCCATGAAGGGCTGCTTCGCCACGTCATGGTGCGCGAGTCGTTTGCGACAGGAGAGGTGATGGTGGCGCTCTTTGCGACCGAGGCGCCGGAAGGGGAGTTGAAAGAAGCGGCGGCTGATTTGACGGAGCGGATCACGAAGGCGCTCCCGGACGTGAAAAGTTTGCTTTGGCTGGAGAATCGGGCGTGGGCCGACCGCACCCAGGCGGAACGAACGCACGTGCTGGCCGGACGGGATTTCATTTACGATGAATCGTGCGGGTTCCGCTACCGTCTTTGGTTTGATACGTTTTTCCAAACGAACCCGGTGCAGGCGGCCAAATTGGTTGAACTGGCGTTGGAGATGGGCGAGCCCAAGCCCCATGAGAAAATGATCGATCTCTTCTGCGGAGTCGGCACGTTTTCCTTGCCGTTCGCCAAGCGGGTGAAGGCGTTGGCGGGCATTGAAATTGTGGAAACGTCGATCGAGTCGGCGAAACGAAACGCGAAAGACAACGGCGTTGACAATACGTACTTTTTGGCGCGGGATGCGCGGCGCGGGATTGATGACGTGTTGGAGCAGTTCGGGCGGCCGGAGCTGCTGCTTTTGGATCCTCCACGTTCTGGCGCAGGCGGAAAAGTGATGCGCAAAATCGGCCGAGCGCAACCGAAGCGGGTGGTGTATGTCTCCTGCAATCCGGAGACGTTTGTGGCGGATATTGCGGAGCTAGCCCCGTTTGGCTATGTGTTGAAAACTGTCCAACCGGTGGACATGTTTCCGCATACGGCGCATGTCGAGTGCTGTGCGTTGCTTGTCAAATCATCATAAATCAGGAAAAGCCCGTTCCCCCAAGTGAGAGGGAAACGGGCTTTATACAAGAAGGGTTTCAGTTGCCACCCGCTCGTTTTGCATGAAATTCAGATTCGATGATGACGGCGGTTTTTTCTTTGCGTCTCTTCGCATATTCCGCTGTTGCGGTGAAAAGAACATCGGAAGAGGAGTTCAGGGCCGTTTCACATGAATCTTGCAACACGCCAATGATAAAACCAACCCCTACTACTTGCATGGCAATATCATTTGGGATGCCAAACAAACTGCATGCCAACGGGATAAGGAGAAGCGAGCCGCCCGCGACGCCGGATGCCCCTGTAGCGGCGATGGTGGAAAGAATGCTAAGAATCAGCGCTGTACCTAGATCGACTTCAATCCCCAATGTGTGAACCGCAGCAAGCGTCAACACGGAAATCGTAACGGCGGCGCCAGCCATATTAATCGTTGCACCGAGAGGGATCGAGACCGAATACGTATCTTTGTTTAATCCGAGTTTTTCAGCCAAATTCATATTCACCGGAATGTTTGCGGCCGAGCTGCGCGTAAAGAAGGCGGTCATTCCGCTTTCCCGAATGCATCTCCACACGAGCGGGTACGGATTTTGGCGAATGTTCACAAAGACAATCAGCGGATTTATGACGAATGCCACGAAAAACATCGTCCCAAGAAGAACGGCCAATAACTTTCCGTATTCGATGAAAGCGGAAAGCCCGTTGGTGACCATCGCGTCAAAAACAAGCCCCATGATTCCGATGGGTGCCAAATTGATGACCCATGTGACAATGTTTGAAATGGCGTCAGAAAAACTGGCGATGACGTTTTTGACCGTCTCCGGCGCAGGTCTTAATGCGATGCCAAGCAGCACCGCCCAAGTCAGGATACCGATATAATTCGCATTGATCAGTGCATGAATAGGGTTATCAACAATATTAAGCAACAATGACTGAAGTACCTCTGTTATGCCGCTAGGGGGAGAGATATCTTTCATCCCTTCAGCTAAAGATAAATGAACCGGAAAGATGAAGCTGGCCACGACGGCGGTAAGACCGGCTAAGAACGTGCTGGCCCCGTATAGGACAAGAATGTGTTGGATATTTGTTTTTTGGCCGCTTTGATGGCGGGAAATGGCGGAGACCACGAGAAAGAACACCAATACGGGTGCGACGGCCTTTAGAGCGTTGACAAACAAGGAACCAAAAATGGACACCCATTTTGTTGATTCCGGGACGGCCATGGCGAGGACAATCCCGATGATGATACCGACAAGGATACGTCTGACAAGGCTAAGCTGATTCCACCTTACAATGAGTTGCTTCATAACGTTCCTCCTGACACTCATGGATGATCAAGAATGAAATTCACCGTACATGCACAAGTGTTTTCTAGTGGTGAACAAACACTATTTTAGCATGAATATTAGTGATTAACGAATAGATTGTTATATTAGAATAGCTTGAATTGTCCAAATATTGCATTGCCTTTTGCGCTTATGGCAAGGTCGAAAAAGAAGCCAGCCGCGATGGGGTTGACATCGGTTGCAAAGCAAAAAGCTCACTGAATCCTAGCCGTATGAATCAAAACAAAAGGAGTGTGTGGTGCAATTTGAAATTGTAGTAATGTGGTTTTTGCAGAACAGTTGGGTCGACTGCAGGGAAGATAGACAAGCTTTTCACTGCATCCGTATAGCACATAGTACAAAAGGGCCGAGTGGCCCCTTCGTTTTTTGCCCCTTTTCGCTCAGCTATACCGGCTAATTGCATTCGCCAACCATTGCGCCAATGAAGCGACATCGCTCGGCCCATAGGTGAACCGGACAAGCGTTTCGTCCATATCAAGCGCCTCGGAAAGCAATCCAGCAAACCCGCGCGCTTTGCGGTCAATCTCTAAAATGGCTTCAACCCCATGCTCGGAGACAAAGAAAATGGCCTCCAGTTCGTCAAGTCGGCCTTTAAACGGTCCGCTTGCCGGCTTGAATTCAAACTCTTGGACAAACGGCAGCCGCTGTTGCCAATAGCGCGGCGCTTGTTCGCATTGCACATGGCGAAGGCGGAAACCTAATTGGCGGGCCGCCTCGAGAAACGCGGCGACAAGCGGGTGCGGTTCGATGGCGAGATGGTCGCGGTCTTGCGGGTCGAGCGCCGTTTTAACATAAATCAGCCAGAAGTCCCCCACCTCTACAGGTGGGGGATGAATGGCGTTCGGTTTTTCTGTTTTTTTCTTTCTTCTTTGGATGGCAATAGAATACAATAAACATAGGAGGTGAAACCATGTATCGAACGCTGAAAACCCGTTTTCGGGCAAAGAAAGAAGTT
>NZ_JAFWFM010000047.1:0-12896 GCF_017515625.1 Geobacillus sp. | reverse complement strand
TTTTGTATAGCGCAAGCTTTGCTCGATCAGCAAATGATGCGCATACGACCGCCCTTCTTTCGCTTTTAACACAAAGCGGCTAGCATTGGCGTCATCCGGGTAGTAGCCGACCGGCAAATCGCAGACAACGACATCGGCCGGTTCGACGAACAAAGGGCGCAGGCTGTCCTGGTTAAACAGCTGCACCGGGTGCTGCTGCAAGTTGGCATTGACATATGCGAGTTTGACGAGCAGATCGTCAACGTCGACGCCGTAGCTTTTCGCCTGCCGGCCGCCGAGCCCGTTTAACACGGCTGTAAGCAAATTGGCCGTACCGACGGCCGGGTCCAGAATCGTTAGCGCCAAATGCGGGCGCGTGAACTGCCGGACGAGGTAGGCCAAAAACACACTGACCGCATCCGGCGTCATTTGGTGGTTCGGCTGGACGTGCTGGCGCATCCCTTTTAAGACGGCAAGCTGAAACGCCTTGCGAATGTGCTCGTTCTGAAACTGTTCGAGCCCCAATTCGCGATATTGCTTTTTCAACCGTTTCGCGTTCAGCTCGCTCACCTCATCTTGCAGCACGTCGCCGTGAAACAAATTTTCCCCTGTTTCCGCGACAGCTTCCAAATACGTGCATTGCAGCTCCTCCTGCAAAATGCGGGCCGTGTCATCCAAGACGGCAAACAGCCGCTCAACGGGTGTCATCATGCGTGCGTCCCCCTTTCTGCCCATGTCCCTTCTATATATTGTACGTCCGTCCGCCCCGCCCCGCAAGGCAAACAGCGGCCAAAACGAAACGGCCCCGAACGGATCGGAGCCGTTTTCCTTATTTCGCCGCTTTCGCCGCTTCAATCGCTGCTTCGTAGTTCGGATGGTTCGTCACTTCCGGCACGTATTCGACGTATGTGACCGTGTCGTTGCTATCGATGACAAACACGGCGCGGGCAAGCAGGCGAAGTTCTTTGATCAGGACGCCGTACGCTTGTCCAAATGAGACGTCGCGATGGTCGGACAACACTTCAACGTTTTCGATGCCAGCGGCGCCGCACCACCGTTTTTGCGCAAACGGCAAATCCACGCTGATCGTCAGCACTTTCACGTTGTCAAGCTTCGACGCTTCCTCGTTAAACCGGCGCGTCTGCGCGTCACAAACACCGGTGTCAAGCGACGGCACGACGCTAATGAGGCGGACATGCCCCTTCGTATCGGCGAGCGTCACTTCCTGCAAATTTTGGTTCAACACGGTGAAGTCCGGCGCTTTGTCGCCGACTTTCACTTCGTTGCCGACGAGCGTGACCGGATTGCCTTTAAACGTCACTTGAGCCATGGCTTCTCCCCCTTAGGAAAAAATATGTACCATCTCCATAGTAAAACGAAAAGGCGGCGTTTACAATCGTTTTACTCGCCGCATCGCCCCTTTCGCCTGCAGCCCGCCAAAACAAAGCGCTGGACGAAACCCGATCCAGCGCCAAGCCCGGCTAAATGTCAAAATCGTTCGCGGTGGAAGACGCGCCGTCTTTTTTGTTTTTCTTCAACATCGCCTGGATTTTTTCGATGGCTTGTGGGGCGAGATCGAGAATTTTTTCGTATAAATGCGTGCTTTCATCTAGATGGAGAAGTTTGACACCCGATGAGTTGACGACGAGAAACGCGATCGGGGTGATCGACACGCCGCCGCCGCTGCCGCCGCCAAACGGGTGCCCGTTCCCCTGTTGCTGCCCGTTTTGCCCGTTCGTTTGCGCCCCTTGACCGTTTGTCTGGCCGTCAAGCATAAATTCGCTGCCGCCGGCCGCAAACCCGAACCCGACCTTCGACACCGTTAAAATGACGCTGCCATCCGGCGTCTCGACCGGATCGCCGATAATCGTGTTGACGTCGATCATTTGTTTTAAATTTTCCATCGCGGTTGTCATAAGCCCTTGGATCGGATGGTTCGTCATCATCATTCCTCCTAATAGCCTTCATTTGCCTGTCGCGCAGCGGAAAGGCTGCGCTTTGGCGGACGCCGCCTGCGCCACTGTTTGATGACGCGCAATCCTGCTACCATAGCATGCCCGATTCGGAAATGAAACATACATAAAAACGACGTTTCCGAGACGGCTCGGTCGTACACGGGAACGATCGCAATCACCGGGGTCGTTTTCATGTTCATGTACCGTCTCGCCGCTCCGATAATAGCGTATTTCAACGACCAGCCAAGCCCGACGAGCAGCCCGGTCGATGCCGCATCACCCGTTCCGATGTTTGTCTTCCATTCCCATTTGGTAATCGTCACATGGCGATAAAATTGTTTCATAATTTCATGAAAATCGATGACGTGCTCCAAAAACTGTTTTGCTTCGCGAAAAAAGTCGGCGATTTTTTTCGGCGTCCATTTTCCTTTCTTTTCTTCCTTGCCGCGCGTCTCCCCCATCCCTTTTTTGTGGATGAACGCCACCCCGGGCGCTTCCGATTCGGTTTCCAGCTTGATGAGCGGAATGTGAATCGTGTAGCGGATGAGGCCAAACAGCGTGTGCACCACAATTTTGTATTCATCATCGTCCTGCCGATGGCGAAACACAACCGTCACGGAAAGTTTCATGAAGGCGGCAAGAAGGAACAACACCATAACGGCTATGGCGACTATGATTACGACTTTCAAGGCCCGTCCTCCCTTTCACCATATCATTGTCGCCATATGGAAAAAAAATAAACCTGCCGCATGGCAGGTGAACAACGCCGTTTGCCCCGCAAAAGCCGGCTACTCGCGGATGACGATCGTATCGGCAAACTGGTCGTGCATTCCTTTTTTCTTTTCCGAAAAGGCGACAAACAAAAAGCCGACAAACAGCAATGTTTTGCTGATGAATTTGCCGATGACTTCGCGAAACAACACGGTCAGCCAGGTGAGCGGCCCTCCTTGTTCGTCGACGACTTTTAAACCGAACACCATCTTGCCGAGTGTCTGCCCGAACGCTTTCGTCATCAGCACAAAGTAGGCGTAAAAAACGACCGCCGCCGCCACCGAGGCCGGCGCAAACAACCCGTCCCGCTCAAGCGGCCAATCGAATAGGCGGAAAAGCGGCCAAACGACAAGCCGGTTGAGGCTCGAGACAACAATGACATCAAGGCAATACGCCCAAAAGCGAAGCCAAAACCCGCCGTAGCGGGGAGCGGGGGCCGCCGCATCACAGATGGACGCCGGCAGCGCCATCGATTGTGTGTCCTCCATTTCTTGATCCCCCCTATTCGGCGTACAAGTACATAAGCCGCGGCGAGGATGGGCGCGACAACAGGCGGATGAGCCCGGCCGCCTCGCTGTCCGGCTTTATCTGGTTCGACACCATCTCAAAGAGAGAGCTCCACGGCGCATCGTTCACGTATTTTACGACTTGAGCGCCGGTTAAATGATGCTCTTTTTTGAGCGCAGCGATCACGTCATCCAAGTAGCCGAACTCGTCGACAAGGTGGAGCGCCTTCGCCTGTCGCCCGTCATAAATGCGGCCGTCCGCCAGCTTGCGCACCGTGTCTTCCGGCAGCTTTCTCCCTTTGGCTACCACATCCACAAACGCATCATACGAATCATTGATCAGCCGCTGCAAAATCTCCCGTTCCGCTTCGGTCATTTTGCGCGCCGGATTCATGATGTCTTTGTACGGCCCGCTTTTGATCGTGACAAGCTCCACGCCGTACTTCTTTGCCAGCCCTTCATAGTTGACGCTTTGCATGATGACGCCGATGGAGCCGGTGATCGTCTCCGGGCTGGCGAAAATTTTATCGCCGGCCGCTGCGATATAGTAACCGCCCGAGGCGGCCATGGTCCCCATCGATACATAAATCGGCTTGTTCGTCTTCTTTTTCAGCTTCATCAGCTGATCGTAAATTTCCGCGCTTTCCGCGACACCGCCGCCCGGCGAATTAATGCGCAAGATAATCGCTTTGACGTCTTGATCCTCTTTCGCCTGTTTGATCATTTGCAAAAACGTTTGGTGATTGTACTGTGATGAGGAAAGAAACAACTCCGCTTCCCCCGCATCTTGAATCACTCCGTTCACTTCCAACACTGCGATTTTTTTCAACGGGTCGCCCTCGGCGATGACTTCTTCGCTAAATGGCGACTCCATGAGCGCCAGCCACCTTTCCGACCAGCCGCCCGCCTTGTCGGACAAAAGAACGCCAACCGCCTGAACAAGCACGGAGATCACAAACAAGGCGGCGGCGATGGCCAACGCCGTCCATCGTTTTCGATTCATCATCTTCCCCCCTTTGCATCGGCTGCCATATTTTTAGAATCGTGGCAAACGTGGTACAATATTCATTGTACATCGGTTCAAGATTCGACGCTACTAGGAGGATGCAAAATATGGATACCGAACGCAACCGCCTTTATTTTTTTTATAAGCGCGACGATGAACTCGTCCGGCGAGTGAAGCCGCTCATCGAACGGGCTGAGCGCGGGCCGTTTGTCGTTGTCGACGACTATCGGGAAGCGAACATCATTGTCAGCATCGGCGACGACGGCGCATTTTTGCAGGCGGTCCGGCAGACGGGATTTCTTCCTGACCGTTTGTACGTCGGCGTGTCCGTCTTGCCGGCGCGCGGGTTTTACTGCGATTTCCATATTGACGACATCGATCATATGGTGGAAGCGGCGAAAAATTGGAAACTCGAAGTGCGGCGCTACCCAATCATCGAAGTGACGATCGACGGCGCGGCTTCGTTTTTCTGCTTAAACGAATGTTCGATCCGCTCGCAAATCATTAAAACGATGGCGGTCGACGTGTTCATCGACGATTTGCATTTTGAGACGTTCCGCGGCGACGGCATTATCGTCTCGACGCCGACCGGCAGCACCGGCTACAATAAATCGGTGCACGGAGCGGTCGTCGATCCGCTCTTGCCGTGCTTTCAAGTGAGCGAACTCGCCTCGCTCAACAGCAACCGCTATCGGACGCTCGGCTCGCCGTTCATTTTGAGCGGCTCGCGGACGTTGACGCTGAAAATGTTGGAAGAAACAAGCCATTTTCCTATCATCGGCCTCGACAATGAAGCGCTCAGCATCCAGCATATTGAGCGGATTGACATTCGTTTAAGCGACCGGGTGGTCAAAACGGTGCGCCTAAAAGACAATTCGTTCTGGGATAAAGTGAAACGCGTCTTTTTGTGAAGCGTGTGTCTGTTCTCCCGGCGAAACACCGGATCTAAAATGGCGAATCCGTTCGACGCGCATGCGGCAAGAGGGTGTCTCGCAACGAGACACCCTCTTGTTTGGTCGCCGCGCGGACATCGCTCCGCTTCTGGCAACGGCCAGCTCAACCGGCTCTTTCTACTTACGACGACCGGCCGACAAGGCGGGCTTCCCGCTCGCGCAGCTCGACGCGGCGGATTTTTCTGGACGCCGTTTTCGGCAAATCGTCGACAAACTCGATTTTGCGCGGGTATTTGTACGGCGCCGTCAACTGTTTCACATGTTCTTGCAGGGCCGGAATCAGAGACGAATCGTCTTTGTCGACCCCGTCGCGCAGCACGACAAACGCTTTGACAACATGGCCGCGCACTTCATCTGGACTGGCGACAACGACGCACTCTTTTACGGATGGGTGCTTGACAAGCGCGTCTTCGACTTCAAACGGGCCGATCGTATAACCGGCGCTGATGATGATGTCATCCCCGCGGCCTTCAAACCAGAAATAGCCGTCTTCGTCTTTGCGCGCTTTGTCTCCTGTAATGTAGTAGTCGCCGCGGAACTGCATCGCTGTCCGCTCCAGATCTTTGTAATAATACTTAAACAGCGCCGGCGTCTCGATATGGACGGCGATGTCGCCGACTTGTCCGGGCGGGCACGGCTCGCCGTTTTCATCGATAATTTCGACGCGGTTGCCTGGCGTCGGTTTCCCCATCGAACCCGGCTTGATGGGCATTCCTTTCATGACGCCGACCAGCAGCGTGTTTTCTGTCTGGCCGTAGCCGTCTCGCACTTCGACGCCGAAATGCTTGGCAAACGTGTCGATCACTTCGCGGTTGAGCGGCTCTCCGGCGGACACGGCGCTGTGCAAATGAGATAGATGATAGCGGCCGATGTCCGGCACTTTCGCCATCAAACGATACTCGGTCGGCGTGCAGCACAGCACATTGATGTTGTATTTTTCCAATAGCTGTAAATATTTTTCCGGCTCAAAGCGGCCGTAATAGACAAAGCCGGTCACCCCTGAGCCGAGCACCGATAAAAACGGGCTCCAAATCCATTTTTGCCATCCCGGTCCGGCCGTCGCCCAAACGAGGTCGCCTTCTTCAATGCACAGCCAGTTTTTCGCAGCCGTGCGCAAGTGGGCGTACGCCCAACCATGGCAATGGACGACCCCTTTCGGATTGCCGGTCGTGCCGGATGTGTACGACAAAAACGCCATATCATCGCGCGAGGTATCCGCCGCCTCAAGCGTTTCGCTCTCTTTGGCCATGGCGTCTTCAAGCGGAATCCATCCGTCTCGGGGTTCCCCGATGACGAACTTCGTCAAACGTTCGATGCCGTCAATCGGCGCAAATTCGTCCGTATACGGCGCATAAGCGACAACCGCCTTCGCTTCGCTATGGACGAGCCGATATTGCAAATCCTTTGTCCGCAGCATCTCCGAGCTTGGGATGACGACAAGCCCGGCTTTGAGCGCCCCTATATACACTTCGTATGTTTCAATGAGGCGCGGCATCATGACGAGCACTTTATCGCCTTTTTCGAGCCCACGCGATAAGAAAGCGTTTCCAATCTGGTTGGCGCGCGCCATCAAGCGGCCGTATGTAATCTCTTTCGTTTCGCCTTGCTCGCTCTCCCATTTCAACGCGATCCGATCCGGGCCGGCGGCCGCATGCCGTTCCATTTCCGATGTTAAATTGTAGCGCTCGGGAGCAATCAAGTCTTCCCGCCTCATCGTTCCTCTCCCCCTCTGTCTTGTTTCGCCTTGGTCGGCATCTTTATTATACAAAATAGCCGTTCTATTTTGAATACCGTTTTTCTCATATGAAAGCGGCGGGAAATGCCCCCGCCGCGTAAGCCATCATTATGAAATTAGAATTGGCGTGCGCCGCCCAATTGTTGCTGCGCCATGGCAACGAGGCGTTTCGTGATCTCTCCGCCGACCGAACCGTTGGCGCGGGAAGTCGTGTCAGCGCCTAAGTTGACGCCAAATTCTTGGGCGATTTCGTATTTCATTTGTTCGAGCGCTTGTTGGGCACCCGGAACAAGCAATTGATTGTTGTTGCGTGCCATCTGTTTTCACCTCCTTGTACCTATAGAATGTGTGAAAACAGATGGCGATATGCAGCGATGCTTTTTGGTAAATTTTGAAATTCAAAACAGCTCGGCAAACTCATCGCCCTGCCCTGTTTCTTCATCAATGACGAGCGTTTCTGTGTCATTGACTGCCTTTTCCAGAAGCGGAGCGAGGTCGAGCTGGCTCTCATAATGGAACACTTTTTCTTTTTTTGGCTTCGTTTTCGGCGCTCTTGGCGTAAAAATGGTGCAACAGTCTTCATACGGAAGAATGGAAATATCATGTGTGCCGATTTGCTTCGCCAGCTCGATAATTTCAAGTTTATCCATCGAAACAAGCGGGCGCAAAATCGGGGTATTGGTCACCTCATTGATCACGTACATGCTTTCTAGCGTCTGGCTCGCGACTTGGCCGAGGCTTTCGCCTGTGACAATCGCCAACGCCCGCTGGCGGCGGCGCAGCGCGTCGGTGATCCTAAGCATCGCCCGCCGAGTGGAAATGAGCGAGTACTCGTTCGGAACTCCTTGATAAATGGCTTGCTGCACTTCCGTAAACGGCACGATGTGAAGCTTGATTCTCCCGCCGTATGTCGTCAACTTGCGCACGAGGTCAATCACTTTTTGCTTCGCCCGTTCGCTTGTAAACGGCGGGCTGAAAAAGTGGACGGCCTCGATTTCCAAACCGCGCTTCATCGCCAAATAACCAGCAACCGGGCTGTCGATGCCGCCGGAGAGCATGAGCATCGCCTTGCCGCTCGTTCCGACCGGCAGGCCGCCGGCGCCGAAAATGTCGCGGCACGTGACATATGTCCCGTCTTGGCGCACTTCAATGCGCACGTCAATATCCGGCTCGCGCACGTTGACCCTAAGCCCGTCCGTCTGCCGCAAAATATGCGCCCCCACCTCGTAGTTCAGCTCGTCGCTTCGATACGGAAACTGCTTATCGACGCGGCGGGCGCTCACTTTAAACGTTTTTCCTTTGTATGGGAGCTGGCGGACGGCGGCGAGCGCCGTATCCTTAATGGCGTCCAGATCGTTTTCGCACTTCATCGCCAGGCTGAACGAATGAATGCCAAAAACGGTTTTCAGCTTTTCGATAATCGGTTCATGCGGCTCGCCGTTTAATAAAATGTACATTCGGTCACGCATATATTCAATCTGAATCCGCTCGAACGCCTGCAGTTTGCGGGCAATGTTGTTTTTAAGACGCCGGACGAAGATGTTCCGATTTTTTCCTTTCGTCGTCATTTCTCCGTAGCGGATCAAAATGCGGTCATAGTTCATCATCTTATTCCGTTACCTCGCTTAATGTTTTGATCGCCTGCTTGATGGCTGCCACCGCCGGCGCGATTTCTTCCCGGCTGTTGTCAAACGACAAGCTGATGCGAATGCCGCGCTCGGCTCGGTCTTCACCAAGCCCCATGGCCAAAAGCGTCTTGCTCGGCGCCTTTTTTTTCGATGAACAGGCTGACGTCGTCGAAACGTATATTCCTCTTTTTTCCAGTTCGTGAACAAACACTTCCGGCTTCACGCCGCGCTTTAACGAAAAGTTGATGATATGAGGAGCGGCGCCATCGCGCGGCGTGTTGATCTCGATGTCTGGAATCGCCAAGAGCGCTTCAAGCCACTCGTCTTTCAATGCTTGAAGCCGGCCGATGTCCCGCTCGTAGCGCTCGAGCGCCAAGCGAAGCGCCTTCGCCATCGCGACGATGGCGGCGACATTTTCCGTTCCGGACCGAAGCTGCCGCTCCTGCCCGCCGCCGGCAATCAACGGCGCCAAGCGGACGCCTTCACGGACATAAAGCAAGCCGGCGCCGCGCAATCCGTGAAATTTATGCGCCGATATCGTGCATAAATCGACACCGGCTTGCTTCAAGTCGAGCGGCACTTTGCTGATCCCTTGCACCCGATCGACGTGAAACAATGTTTTCGGATAGCGGGACAAGAGGGCGCCGATTTCTTCGATCGGCTGCACCGTGCCAACTTCGTTATTGACGTGCATGACCGACACGAGAATCGTATCGTCGCGCAGCGCGCGTTCCACTTGCTCAACCGATACCCTTCCTTCGCGGTCGACCGGCAAGTACGTCACCTCAAAACCAAGCTCCTCAAGCTGGCGGCACGGTTCAGCGACAGACGGATGCTCGATTTTCGTCGTAATGATATGCCGGCCGCGCCGCTGATATTGCCAGGCGACCCCTTTGATGGCGAAATTGTTCGCCTCCGTTCCGCCGGAGGTAAAAACGATTTCGTTCGGCTTAACGCGCAGCATGGCGGCGATTTGTTCACGCGCCTGCGCCAAAAGCCGCTCCGCCTTCATGCCCAGCCCATGGAGCGACGACGGATTGGCAAAATAGTTCGTTGCGACGGCGACGAACGAATCGATCACCTCGGGAAATGGTTTGGTCGTCGCACTGTTGTCAAGATAAATCATCGCTTCCATCCTCCGCTCATTGTCGGCAAAATATCGCTGTACATCGTCCATCTTAACCAAAACAGGCGCCAATCGACAACGAAAACACACCGTCATTTACATTATTCACCAAAAACCCATTGAACAATCTTCCACCTGCGCGAAGAGGTGGGAGATTCTTGGTAACACCCGCCCCACGGCAGGCTGTCAGCCAAGCCATCCCCGTGCGTCCCACGGTTTGGCTGCCTTACGAAGACAGCAAACGAAGCCCCTCATTCAAGATATTCCGGGCGGCGTTCTTGTTTGAGGGAAGAGGCAGAAAAGCTTGTGTTCAGCCATATGATTCTGTGTTTTTTAGGTAAAATAATGGATAATCAATACTCGTGATCGAGTGGTTTATCACTGTTCGCGGCTGTTATCCTCCTGCCATAATTTCTGCACACGGTCAAACGCGCCCGGCTCGACTTCTTCAACGGCCGCCACCGCCTGCCGGAGCGCCTCCTCATAATCATAATGGCGAAATAAAAATTCGGCTTCTTCCAGCCCTTTGCGGACCGCTGGATAGCGGCGGCGGTAGCGGTTGCCGTATTGAATCGTCCGCTCCGCCAGCGTCGCCTGTTCGATCATTTCCACCGTCCGCTCATACAACCGTTCCACAGCCGCTTTCGCCTCCTCCAACGCTTGGTCGACCGCCGGCATGTCAAGCGGCTTTTCTTCAAGACGCGCGGCAACGGCTTGCAAGCTGCGTCTCGCTTCCGCCAATTCAAGCGCATACGGTTCAGGCAGCCCCGGCAGCCGGCTTTTTTGCACAAGGCGGAGCGCCTCGGCCAATGTTTTTCTCATGCCGTCAAGCTTTTCGCGGGCGATCAATTCGTCTTTGCGCAGCGTCTGCAGCATCGTTCGAAACTGTTCATGCTCTTCCTTCATGAGGTCGATCTGAGACACAAGCTGCTCAAGCTCCTCTTTCAGGAGCGAATACGCTGTTTTCGCCTCGGCAACGCGGTCTTGAATGAGAAAAAACCGCTTTTGCAACTGGTGCAGCTGCTTTTCGATGCTCCGGTACTTTTCGAGGTCGCTTGGCGCCAAATGGTAGCTTTGCTGGACGAACAGCGCCTCGGCCTCGGTTTCCTTCGCCTCGGCGGCGAGCTCCTGAAGCATGCCGCTGAGGCGCGGCATTTCCGTTTGCACATATTGATGCGCGAGCACTTCGTTTTCGAGCAAATCGTAGAGCGCGTCGATCTCTTCTTTCAGCTCAGCGACAATCTGCTTCGCTTCTTCGATGCGCAGCTCATGGATCATGGCCAGACATTGCTCGATTTTTTCCCGTTTTTCCTGAAGCGTGCGCTCCATGTGCAAATGGTCAAGGATGTATCCGCGCTCTTCCATCTCTCGATAGCCATCAGCCAACTCAGCGAGCTGAGCTGGCAACGACGTTTGGCATTCGCCAAGAAGTTTAGGAATATCTTCCATCATGGCTGTGAGCCGGCCGAGCTCTTCCTTCAGTGTCAGAACCACATCGCGCGCCGCCAAATAGTTGCCGGCTTCCGTCAATTCGGCAAACCGCTGAAACTGCTTTTCCGCTTCCGTTAAACGGACGTCAAGCAAGTCGGCAGCCGAACCGAACGTATAACGGTAAGCAAGCAGCGTCTTTTTCGCTTCCCGGTGAGCCGCACGCAGCTCCTCGATCTCCGCCCGGCTTTGTTCCTCGCTGCCGATCAACTCATTCACTTCATGAATGATTTCATGCACTTCTTCCTCAAGACGACGCAATCCGTCGGCGATCTGCCCAAGCAGCCGGCGCGCCTGCCGGTAGCGGTATTTGTCGAGCAGCCGCTCCGCGTCAAACAGCTGTTCTTCCACATTCGGCAGCTTCACTGCCACAATGTCGTCCCATTGCTGGCGCCATCGTTCAAACAGCTGCTCCGTCTCCCCTGTCATATTCAGCTGTTTCACTTTCGCCAGCTCATCCGGTACCGGCCGGTTCATCAAGTTGATTTTCCATTCCTCGAGCCGATCGATTTCCCGGTACATCCGCTTTCGGTACACATGATTATATATGATTGCCCCCGATCCGAGGAGCAGAACGATCCATGCCATTCCCATCCGCTGATGCCCTCCTTGCATTCAAGCTACTTCTATCGAACAAACGAAAATAGCGGGGAAGACAAAAATATATGTTTTTCAATGTTTTTATGATACCATGTTAACGACATTTTTTGACCAAAATTTTTATTTTTTTTACAAGAATCTTCACTATTTTTTCTATGATACATGAAGAAAGGAGGAAAATCGATCATGCGCGACGGGCATATTCATACGCCGTTTTGTCCGCACGGAAGCCGAGATCCGCTTGAGGCCTATGTAGAGCGCGCGATCGAACTGGGCTATACCGACATTTCCTTTACGGAGCATGCCCCGCTTCCTGAGCGGTTTATCGATCCAACGCCCAACCAGGACTGTTCGATGAAGCTTAGCCAGCTTGAGCGCTATTTGCACGCCGTCGCTGAGGTGAAAGCCCGCTACCGAAACGACATTGCCATCCGTGTCGGGCTCGAAGTCGATTTTATTCCTGGCTTTGAGGAAGAAACAACCCGCCTGCTCGACGAGGTCGGCCCGCTGCTTGACGACAGCATTTTATCGGTTCACTTTTTGGCCTACGAAGGGCAATATGTATGCCTTGATTACAGCGAAGATATGTTCGCCGACATCGTCCGCTTGTTCGGATCGGTCGAACGCGTCCACCGCGCCTACTACGAAACAGTGCTGCAATCGATCCGCACGGAGCTTGGCCGCTACAAACCGAGACGTATCGGCCATATGACGCTTGTGCGCAAGTTCCAACGCCGTTTCCCATGCTTGGAACCAATGGATGAGTGGATTGTTTCCATTCTCGATGACATCAAGCAGTTCGGCTATGAATTGGACTACAACGGCGCCGGCGCCGCCAAACCACTCTGCCTTGAGCCGTATCCGCCGGGCGGCGTGATCGCCGAGGCGCGGCGGCGGGGCATCCCAATCGTCTACGGATCCGACGCCCATCGCGCCGCCGACTTGCACCAAGGACGGGAGAGGATGGACCGCGAGGCGGTGTGAGTAAAATATTTGTGGGTGACGTTCCGGAATGATTCCCCGACGAGGGTTGCGAACTTTTGTTCGCGACGCTCGTCGGGGCCACCAAGCGAAGCGCGGTAGAAAAAAGCAAATGTCATGCAAAAAGGACTCTCTCCCTGCTATGATGGTGATGACCAACATCCATAA
>NZ_JAFWFM010000046.1:0-45080 GCF_017515625.1 Geobacillus sp. | reverse complement strand
TGGCTGGATCTGTAGTAAAATGAAAGTGCTCTTGCATGGGGGATCTCTCCTTTCGAATGTTGGGTGACACTTTCATTCTACTGGAGATCCGCCAGCAAGGGCTATTTTTATGCTTGATCAAGTTTATCTAGCACCACGGGTGAAATAAAAAATTCTTTCTTTCAGCCCTGCTAGGGTGCGAAATGTGAGGTGAAATTTCATCAAAAAGGGGCTTTTGCGTCAGCCCCTTTTCGCTTGCGTTGATTTTATTTCCCCCACTCCTCCGGATTCTCCCGCCATTTTCGCAATGTCGCCAAGTCGTGCTCGCTGACGGCGCCAAGGCGGACGGCCGTTTCGATGAGGGTGTTGTAGTCCGTAAGCGTGTAGGCAGGCAAATTCTCTTCGGCAAACGCCTGTTTCGCTTTTTCGAGCCCGTATGTGAAAATGGCGGCGACGCCCAGCACCTCGCAGCCCGCCTCTTTCAAGGCGCGGACGGCCGCAAGCGAGCTGCCGCCCGTCGAGATCAAGTCTTCGATAACGACCACGCGCTGGCCCGGTTCGGCTTGGCCTTCAATTTGTTTTCCTTTGCCGTGCGCTTTCGCCTGGCTGCGGACGTAGCACATCGGCAGCCCGAGCCGTTCGCTCACCCAAGCGGCGTGCGGGATGCCGGCGGTTGCGGTGCCGGCGATGAGATCCGCTTCGGGAAACTGGGTGCGGATGAGTTCGGCGAGGCCGGCGGCGATCAGGCGGCGCACGTCGGGGTAAGCGAGCGTCAGGCGGTTGTCGCAGTAAATCGGCGATTTCAAGCCCGAAGACCATGTAAACGGTTCGTTCGGCTGCAGGGCGACCGCCCCGATTTGAAGCAGTTTGGCGGCGATGTCGTGTTTCATTCTTTCTCTCCTCCGTTCCATTCGTGCTGCAGGCGGGCATACGTCCTGAGCGGATCGGCGGCGCGGGTGAGGCTGCGGCCGATGACGATGTAGTCAGAACCAAGCGCACGCGCTTTCCTTGGGGTGACGACGCGCACTTGGTCGTGCGCTGCCTCATCGGCAAAGCGGATGCCCGGGGTGACGGCGAGGAACGAGGCGCCGCACCGTTCTTTGATGAGCGGCGCTTCGTTCGCCGAGCAGACGACGCCGTCAAGGCCGCTTTCGTTCGCCAAGGCGGCGTAATGGGCGACTGTTTCCGCAAGCGGGCGGGAAATCCACAGCTCCTCATGAAGCATTCGCTCGTCCGTGCTTGTCAGCTGGGTGACGGCGATGCAGCGCGGTCGGGCGGCGCCGCTTGGCGTGCCGGCGTCAAGCCCCTCGATCGCCGCTTCCATCATGCGCCGGCCGCCGGCGGCGTGGACGTTCACCAAATCGGCGCCGACACGGGCGAGCCCTTTCATCGCCTGTTTCACCGTATTTGGGATGTCGTGCAGTTTTAAGTCTAAAAAGACGGCATGTCCTTGTTCTTTGAGAAACGCGACGATGGCTGGACCTTCCTGATAGTACAGCTCCATGCCGACTTTGACGAACAGCGGCGTTCCGGCAAACGGCCGCAAAAACCGCTCCACCTCTTGTTTTGATGGGAAATCAAGCGCGACAATGAACGGCGTGTGCACCGGTCTTCCAGCTCCTTCCTATGCATTCGGAAATGTGGCCGATCCCGAGGTCGTCCAACAGCGCCGGCAGGTCGTTGATGATCGTCGGGCAGACGAACGGATCGACGAAGTTGGCTGTGCCGACCGCAACCGCGCTCGCGCCGGCGTAGAAAAACTCGAGCACGTCTTCCGCCGTTTGCACACCGCCCATGCCGATGATCGGAATCGACACCGCTTGGCTCACTTCATAAATCATGCGAATGGCGATTGGCTTGACCGCCGGGCCAGATAAGCCGCCGGTGCCGTTGGCCAAAACGGGCCGGCCTGTTTTCACGTCGATGCGCATGCCAACGAGCGTGTTGATCATCGTCAAGCCATCGGCGCCCGCTTGTTCAATGGCTTTCGCCATCGCGACGATGTCGGTGACGTTCGGAGACAGCTTCACGTAAACCGGCACGGCGGACACTTCTTTGACAAGCCGCGTCAGTTCCGCGGCCACGTCCGGCACGGTGCCGAACGCAATCCCGCCTTTTTTCACGTTTGGGCAGGAAATGTTGAGCTCTAACGCATGGACATTGGGCGCTTTGGAAATCGCTTCGGCTACCTCGACGTACTCTTCCACCGTCGAGCCAGCGATGTTGGCGATGATCGGTACGTCAAACTGTTCAAGCCACGGCAGTTCTTCTTCGAGCACTTTGTCAAGGCCGGGGTTTTGCAGGCCGATGGCGTTTAACATCCCGCCCGGCGTTTCTGCCACCCTTGGTGTCGGGTTGCCAAAGCGCGGCTCTTTTGTCGTCGCCTTGATCATAATGGCGCCTAACACGCTTAAATCGTAAAACCGGGCGTACTCGCGGCCAAATCCAAAACAGCCGGACGCCGGCATGATCGGGTTTTTGAGCGAAAGACCCGGCAGTTCGACCGCAAGCCGGTTCATAGCACCACCTCCCCGGCCCGAAACACCGGGCCGTCGCTGCATACTTTTTTATACGCCGTCTCGCTCCCTGGCACATGGCAGACGCAGGCGAAACACGCCCCGACGCCGCAGCCCATCCGCTCCTCGAGCGACACGTACACCGGCCGGTTCGGAAACCGTTCCGCAAGCGCCCGAAGCATCGGCTTCGGACCGCAGGCGTACAAGACGTCAAACTCAAGCGAACGCGCTTCGATCACATCGGTGACGCGCCCGGCCGTTCCGTGCGAGCCGTCATCGGTCGCGACATGCGTCTCGCCGAACGCGGCAAATTCCTCTTCGTAAAAGACCGCCGCTTTCGTTTGAAACCCGAGCACGCTCACCACTTTGACGCCGCGCTTTGTGAGCTGTTTCGCCAGTTCATAGAGCGGCGGGACGCCGATGCCGCCGCCGACCAGCAGCGCGCGGCCGCCGGCCGGCGCGGCCTCGAGCGGAAAGCCGTTGCCGAGCGGGCCGAGCACATCGACCGCATCGCCCGGCTGTTTTTGCGCCAACAGCGCGGTGCCTTTTCCTTCCTGGCGGTAGATGATCGTGCACTGTCCGCGCTCCCGATCGATATGGCAAAGGCTGAGCGGGCGGCGCAAAAGCGGATCGGCCGTTGCCGCTACCTTCACATGGACGAACTGGCCCGGCTGTTTCATCTGTTGCACGAGGCGACCAGCAAGCGTCAATTCATACGTCCGCTCGGCGATCCGCCGCTGGCTTGCGACCGTCATTCGTTCGCGGCCGATCATGAGCGCACCAGCCCTTCCGTCATCGCTGTCGTTGAAAACGTCATCGATTCGAGCACTTGCAGCATCGCCCGGGCCGTATCGAGCGACGTCAAGCACGGGATGCCGTTTTCGACCGCTTCGCGGCGGATGCGGAAGCCGTCGCTTTCCGGCTGCTTCCCTTTCGTCAGCGTGTTGATGACGACTTGCGCCTTCCCTTGGCGGATGACATCCAAAATGTTCGGTGACGCCGAGTGGATTTTATTGACGACCGTCACCGGAATGCCGGCCGCTTTCAACGTTTCCGCCGTGCCGTTCGTCGCCAACAGCTGGTAGCCGATGTCGGCAAAGCGGCGCGCCAGCTCGACGGCTTCTTCTTTGTCTTTGTCGGCCACCGTCAACAACACCGCCCCATGCGGCTGGATCTGGATGCCGGAGGCGACGAGCCCCTTATAGAGCGCTTTTTCAAACGTCACGTCTTTGCCGATCACTTCGCCGGTCGATTTCATTTCCGGGCCGAGCGAAATGTCGACGTTGCGCAATTTCGCAAACGAGAACACCGGCACTTTCACGTACACGCCGGGGCGCACCGGGCAGACGCCCGTCTCATAACCCATGTCGGCGAGCTTCGCCCCTAAAATGGCTTTCGTGGCGAGATTCGCCATCGGCACGCCGGTGATTTTGCTTAAAAACGGCACCGTGCGGCTTGAGCGCGGGTTCACTTCCAAGACGTAGACGTCGCTGCCTGCGACGACGAACTGGATGTTCAACAGCCCGACAATATGCAGCCCGCGCGCCAGTTTCACCGTATAGTCGGTAATTTTTGCGATGACGTCATCGCTTAACGTTTGCGGCGGATAGACGGCGATCGAGTCGCCGGAATGGACGCCGGCCCGTTCGATATGTTCCATGATCCCCGGAATGACGACCGTCTCGCCGTCGGCGATGGCGTCGACTTCGACTTCCTTGCCGGTGATGTACCGGTCAACGAGCACCGGGTGCTGCGGATTGACGCGCACGGCATGTTCCATGTAATGAAGCAGCTCTTCGCGGTTGTAGACAATTTCCATCGCCCGGCCGCCGAGCACGTACGATGGGCGGACGAGCACCGGATAGCCGATTTCTTCGGCGATGGCAACCGCTTCTTCGACCGAAACAGCCGTTTTGCCGGCCGGTTTCGGAATGCCAAGCTCTGAGAGCGCCTGTTCAAATTTGTCGCGGTCTTCGGCACGGTCCAAATCTTCAAGCGTCGTCCCAAGCAAGCGGACGCCGCGCGCTTCGAGTTCCGCCGCCAAGTTGATGGCCGTCTGACCGCCGAATTGGACGATGACGCCGACCGGCTGTTCGAGGTCGATGACATGCATCACATCTTCAGCCGTCAACGGTTCGAAATACAGTTTGTCCGATGTGCTGAAATCGGTCGAGACCGTTTCCGGGTTGTTGTTGATGATGATCGCCTCGTAGCCGGCTTGTTTGATCGCAAAGACGCAATGGACGGTCGCGTAGTCAAACTCAATCCCTTGGCCGATGCGGATCGGGCCGGAACCAAGCACGATGACACTCGGTTTTTCCGTCACGATCGATTCATTTTCTTCCTCGTACGTGCTGTAGTAGTACGGCGTTTCCGACGTGAACTCGGCCGCGCACGTATCGACCATTTTGTACACCGGCACGATGCCTTCCTGGCGGCGCAGCGCGTAAACGTCGCGCTCCGTTTTGTTCCATAATGCCGCTATCGCCGCATCGGAGAAGCCGAGCCCCTTCGCTTTTTTTAACACGTCAAGGTCGTCCGGGTGGTTTTTCAAGACCGTTTCCATCTCAATAATGTTTTGAATCTTATGCAGGAAAAAGCGGTCAATTTGGCTCCATTCATGCAACGTATCGACCGTCACCCCGCGGCGGAGCGCCTCGGCGATGTAAAAGAGCCGCTCATCGCCCGCCTTGCGGATCCGTTTTTCCATCACGTCGTCGGCGGCCGTTTTCGCCTCGTTCAATTCCAGATGATGCACCCCGATCTCGAGCGAACGAACCGCTTTTAACAGCGATTCTTCAAACGTCCGGCCGATCGCCATCACTTCGCCGGTCGCTTTCATTTGCGTGCCAAGGCGGCGGTTCGCCGATTCAAATTTGTCAAACGGAAAGCGCGGAATTTTCGTGACGACATAATCGAGCGCCGGCTCGAAGCAGGCGTACGTTTTCCCGGTGACCGGGTTGATCATTTCATCAAGCGTCAACCCGACGGCGATTTTCGCCGCCAGTTTCGCGATCGGATACCCCGTTGCTTTGGACGCCAACGCCGACGAGCGGCTGACGCGCGGGTTCACTTCAATGACGTAATAGCGGAAGCTGTCCGGGTCAAGCGCCAGCTGGACGTTGCAGCCGCCTTCGATGCCAAGCGCGCGGATGATCTTAAGCGACGCGTTGCGGAGCAGCTGATACTCGCGGTCGCTTAACGTCTGGCTCGGGGCGACGACGATCGAATCACCCGTATGAATGCCGACCGGATCGATGTTTTCCATGTTGCAGACGACGATCGCGTTGTCGTTGGCGTCGCGCATCACTTCGTATTCGATTTCCTTGTAGCCGGCGATGCTCCGTTCAAGCAAGCATTGGTGCACCGGACTCAGCTTCAGGCCGGTTGACACAATCTCGACAAGCTCTTCTTCGTTCGTGCAAATGCCCCCGCCCGTGCCGCCGAGCGTGAACGCCGGACGGACGATGACCGGATAGCCGATTTGTTCGACAAAGGCGTACGCTTCCTCCAAGCTGTGAATAATCGCGCTTTCCGGCACCGGCTCGCCAAGCTCGTTCATGAGGGCGCGGAACTGTTCGCGGTCTTCCGCTTTTTCGATTGCTTCAAGCTTCGTGCCGAGAATTTCGACGCCGCACTCCTCGAGCACCCCGGCTTTGGCCAGCTCCACCGCCAAGTTAAGGCCCGTTTGGCCGCCGAGCGTCGGCAAAATCGCGTCCGGCCGCTCTTTGCGGATGATGCGGGCGACAAAATCGAGCGTCAGCGGCTCCATATAGACTTTATCGGCGATTTCCGTATCGGTCATGATCGTCGCCGGGTTTGAGTTCACCAGAATGACTTTGTATCCTTCTTCTTTTAGGGCTAAGCACGCTTGCGTCCCTGCGTAGTCGAACTCGGCCGCCTGGCCGATGACGATCGGCCCCGAGCCGATGACTAAAATCGTTTCAATGTCGCGGCGTTTAGGCATGGATGACTTCTCCTTTCTTGTTGAACTGGCGGATGAGCGCCAAAAACTCGTCAAACAGCGAATTCGCATCTTCCGGCCCCGGCGACGCTTCCGGATGGTATTGCACCGTAAACGCCGGGAAATCGAGATGGCGGAGCCCTTCGACCGTGCCGTCGTTTAAGGCGACATGCGTCACTTCAAGACGCGTGCCGGCAAGCGATTCATGCGTGACCGTATAACCATGGTTTTGCGCCGTGATGGCGACTTTGTCGGTGCGCAAGTCTTTGACCGGATGGTTCGAGCCGCGATGGCCGAATTTCATCTTCTCCATATTCGCCCCGCATGCCAAGGCGAACAGCTGATGGCCGAGGCAGATGCCAAAGAGCGGCGCTTTGCCCAAGATCCCGCGGATCATCTCGATCGCTTCCGGCACGTCTTTCGGGTCGCCCGGTCCATTGGAAAGCATGACCCCATCCGGATGCCAGCTCAATACGTCTTCCGCCGTCGCATTGTACGGCAACACGATGACATCGCAGTTTCGCTTGTTCAGTTCGCGCAAAATGCCGTGCTTCATCCCAAAGTCGATCAAGACGACGCGCTCGCCGCGCCCCGGGCTTGGGTAGGCGCTTTTTGTTGAGACGCGCCGCACTTGGTCGCGCGGCCACTCCATCGCCCGCAGCTTGGCTGCTGCTTCCGCCGGATGGACATCCAGCCCGCAAATCATTCCTTTCAGCGTTCCGTGCTGGCGGATGACCCGTGTCAGTTTGCGCGTGTCAATGCCCGCGAGTCCCGGAATGTCTTTTTCTTTTAAATACTCATCCAGCGTCAGTTCGCCGCGCCAGTTGGACGGCATGAGGCACGCTTCTTTGACGATGAATCCGTGCACGGACGGGCGGATCGCTTCAAAGTCGTCGCGGTTGATGCCGTAGTTGCCGATCAATGGATACGTCATCGTCACAATTTGCCCGCAATACGACGGGTCGGTCAAAATTTCTTGATACCCGGTCATGCCGGTGTTAAAGACGACTTCGCCGGTCGTCTCTTTCGTGCTGCCAAACGCTTCGCCGACAAAAAACGAACCGTCTTCCAAAATGAGCTGCCGTTTCATGTCATTCTCTTCCTTTCTTCCATACGAGTGTTCCGCCGACAAACGTCATCACCGGCCAGCCTTGGCATTTCCAGCCGGCAAACGGCGTATTTTTCCCTTTTGAGGCAAACGTCTCGGGATCAATCGCTTCTTCCGTTTCCAAATCGATGACCGCAATGTCCGCCGGCGCCCCGACGGCAAGCCGTCCGGCCTTAAGGCCAAAACATTGCGCCGGCTTGATCGTCAGCCAGTCGACAAGCTGCTTTAATGTAAACACGCCTGTTTTGACGAA
This sequence comes from Geobacillus sp., assembly GCF_017515625.1. NCBI lineage: Bacteria > Bacillati > Bacillota > Bacilli > Caryophanales > Anoxybacillaceae > Geobacillus > Geobacillus sp. Next base: position 37,260 of record NZ_JAFWFM010000046.1, on the reverse strand, counting down.
ATGGGTATATAAGAGCGGAAACGCCGTCTCGAGCCCGACGATGCCAAACGGCGCCGCCTCGATGCCTTTCGCTTTTTCCACTGCTGTATGCGGCGCATGATCCGTAGCGATAAAATCGATCGTGCCATCGAGCAGGCCCTCAATGAGCGCCTCGCGGTCCGCGCGGCTGCGCAGTGGCGGGTTCATTTTGTAGTTTGCATCCAACCCTGGAATGTCTTCGTCGCACAAGAGCAAATGGTGCGGCGTCACTTCGGCCGTGACGCGGATGCCCGCCCGCTTCGCGTCGCGGACGGCGCGCACCGACTCTTTCGTGCTGATATGGCAGACGTGATAATGGCATCCGGCTGCCTCGGCAAGCAAGACGTCGCGGGCGATGTGCACCGCCTCGCAGACGGATGGAATGCCGGCGAGCCCATGCCGGCGGGCGAACTCGCCGTCATGCACCGCTCCGCCGTTTGTCAGCGTGTCGTCCTCGCAATGGGCAACGATCGCCATATCGAGCGCCGCCGCCTGTTTCATCGCTTCAAACATCATCCCGGCCGACTGGACGCCGACGCCGTCATCGGTAAAGGCGAACGCCCCTGCTTCTTTTAGTGCCGCAAAATCGGTCAGCTCCTCCCCTTTTTGCCCAATCGTGATCGCCGCGTACGGAAGCACGTTGACGCGCGCCGTTTCGCGGATGCGGGCTTGCAGCCATTCCATCTGCTCTTTCCGGTCCGGCACCGGATTTGTGTTCGGCATGGCGGCAACCGTCGTAAAACCGCCTTTCGCCGCGGCGAGCGTGCCCGTTTCAATCGTTTCTTTCGCCTCGCCGCCTGGTTCGCGCAAATGAACGTGCAAGTCAATCAAGCCGGGAGCGATGAGACGGCCGCCGACGTCGATCACGTCCTCCCCATCCGCTTCGAGCGGCTGTTCATACAGGATCGCCGCAATGGTTCCGTGTTCCATTTTGAGATGTGTCCGCACCAATTTCCCATCTTCATTGAACGACATGCCATTTTTCAGCCATACGTCCATGCTCCATTCTCCCTTCCATTGCCCGTTTTAAGACAGCCATCCGGACGTAGACGCCGTTTTCCATTTGTTTAAAAATGCGCGATGCCTTCGCTTCGACAAGTTCGCTGGCGATTTCGACCCCGCGGTTGACCGGCGCCGGGTGCAAGATGATGGCGCCCGATTTCATCCGCCGCGCCCGCTCAAGCGTCAGCCCGTACCGCGCATGGTACTCTTCTTTTGTCAGCCCCATCGTTTCCGCATGGCGTTCATGTTGGATGCGTAACAGCATTACGACATCGGCGCGGGCGATGGCCTCGTCGACTTCGACATACGTCCCGTACGGATTCGTTTCATCTTTCCACTCCGCCGGTCCGGAAAACAGGACGTTCGCGCCCAATCGTGTCAACACTTCCGCATTGGAGCGGGCGACGCGGCTATGACGGATGTCGCCGATGATCGCCACCGTCAAGCCAGTGAAGGCGCCAAACTCTTGGCGGATCGTCAATAAATCCAAGAGCGACTGGGTCGGATGGTGCCCGCAGCCGTCACCGGCGTTGATGATCGGAATGCCGACCGCATGGCGGAGCGCTTCGAAATACGCATCTTCGTGATGGCGGATGACAACCGCATCGACGCCGATCGCCTCAAGCGTCCGTACGGTATCGTACAGCGTCTCCCCTTTTTGCACGCTCGAGCGTTCCGGGTCAAATGGAATGACATGAAGCCCAAGCTTCCGTTCCGCCATCTCGAAGCTGCATTTCGTGCGCGTGCTCGGTTCGAAAAACAAGTTGGCGACGTACATCGGCGCGGCCGGGCGCCAAGCGCGGCCGCGGCGGAACGCTTCCGCTTCATCAAGCAGCCGGGTGATGTCGGAAAGCGGCAGTTCGCTCAATGTAAAAAGATGGGTCATTGGCCTCTCTCCCTTTCTTTTTTTTGCAAAAAAACACCTTGCCGGCTGGGCAAGGTGTGACGATCGGCGCATGGCAGAACCGGAGAAGGTGCACTCCGGCCCTGGATGCGCCTGTTTTCACACCTTTTTAAGCCTCACGGGACTTAATTAAAAGGTGTTTTGTATTCGATTTAGGCAACATCGCCGCTATCGTTTTCAGCTTCAAATAAGTTTTCCTCTTCTTGCGGACGCCCCGGCAGCACTAAGTTGAGCAGGACGCCGACAATGGCCGAGAGCGCCATCCCGGTGATTTGGAAGCTGTCGCTGATTTTCAGCACCGCTCCGCCGATGCCGATGACCAAGATGACCGAGGCGATGACTAAATTGCGCGTCTGGCCGAAATCGACGCGGCTGTCGATCAACATGCGCAGTCCGGACGAGGCGATGATGCCAAACAGCAAGATCGACACACCGCCCATGACCGGCGTCGGAATCGAGCTGATCAGCGCCGTGATTTTGCCGACGAAGCCGAAAGCGATCGCGATGACCGCCGCGCCGGCCAGCACGTAGACACTGTAGACGCGGGTGATCGCCAGCACACCGATGTTTTCCCCGTACGTCGTTTTCGGCGGACCGCCAAGCAAGGCGGAGATCATCGTCGCCGTTCCGTCCCCTAAAATCGAGCGGTGCAGCCCCGGTTTTTGAATGAGGTCGCGGCCGACGACTTTGCTTAACACAAGCTGGTGGCCGATATGCTCGGACAAGGTGACGATCGCCACCGGCACCATGAGCATGACGATCTCGGCAGTGATGCGCACCGGATAATCGGCAAACGGAATCAAGAAATCCGGCCATTCGAACCATTTCGCCGCCGCCACTTTCGACAAGTCAACCAGTCCGACAGCGAGGGCGTAAACGTAGCCGACAACGATGCCGACAAGCACCGGAATCAAGCTCAACATGCCGCGCGCAAGCACCGAGCAGACGATCGTGGCCGCGAGCGTCACAAGCACCACCGAGAAATGAAGCAGGCTGTATTTGCCGTCCGGGCCGTTCATCGCCATCCCGACCGCCGTGCCGGCTAAGCCGAGACCGATGACGATGATGACCGGACCGACGACAACCGGCGGCAGCAGCTTCATCACCCAGCGGTAGCCGGCTTTTTTAATGATGAGGGCGACAACCCCGTACACCAATCCGGCGAGGAAGCTGCCAATCATCGCCGCTCCCGGGCCGCCGGCCGTTTTCGCCGCGATGATCGGCGCGATGTAGGCGAACGAGGAGCCAAGATACGCCGGCACCTGCCATTTCGTAATGAGCAAAAACGCCAATGTTCCAAGCCCGCTTGTCAGCAAGGCGATCGACGGATCCAACCCGACTAAGTACGGCACTAAAATCGTCGCCCCAAACATGGCGAACAAATGCTGCAAGCTTAACGTCACCCATTGCCCCACAGTCGGGCGGTCTTGAATATCCAACACCGGTTTGTTCATCTTTCGCCTCTCCTTTCGCCAAATGAGCGAAGTTCGTTTTTTAGTGTGCACAAAAACACCCTCTTTGCCCATGAAGGCGCAAAGAGGGTGCAGAAACGCCCGAAACGATTCCGCCCCTTTTGCAGCCTCACGGGACTGCGCTTAAAAGGGAGCTGTTTTATTTCTCATGAATCGACACTTGGTCAACGCCGTCCACTTCGGAAAGCTCGACGACAATCAGCTCCGAACGGGAGGTCGGCACGTTTTTGCCGACGAAATCAGCGCGGATCGGCAGTTCCCTGTGGCCGCGGTCGACAAGCACGGCGAGCTGGATGCGCGACGGGCGGCCCAAATCCATGACCGCATCCATCGCCGCCCGCACCGTCCGGCCGGTAAACAGCACATCATCGACTAAAATGACATTCCGCTCGCTCACCGGAAACGGCACATTCGTTCCTTTCACAAGCGGTTCATGGTCGTCCGTCTTCACGGTCAAATCGTCGCGGTACAAGGTGATGTCAAGCTCACCGACGGGAACGGACGCCCCTTCAATTTGCTCGATCCGCTCCGCCAAGCGGCGCGCCAAGTAAATGCCGCGCGTTTTAATTCCGACAAGCACGCAGCCGTCAATGCCTTTGTTTCGTTCGATGATTTCGTGGGCGATGCGCGTCAAAGCGCGGCGAATCGCCTGTTCGTCCATCACGACCGCCTTTTGCATTCCGTCCACCTCCTAACAGCGCATGCACGCCGCGGCCAGCGTGTTTCCGCAGGCGGCGCGCCAACCAGGCCGTTCCCGCCTGTTTTCATAAAAAATCCCCCGCCTGTGAAGCGGGGGATGGCGCGCTTATCGCCAAACAAGATGGGCATACATCGCCCTTCTTTGTCATTCCGACCCCTTTTCAGCCTCACAGGACTGAACTTAAAGGTTCCTGTTCACCTGTTTTCATTGTAAAGGGGGCGTGTTCGTTTGTCAATCGTTTTTTCGCAGCCAGTCAAGCAGCTCGGCAAACTCCGGCGGCAGTGGCGCTTCGAATTCCAAATACTCGCCGCTTCTCGGATGACGGAAGCCGAGCACCCCGGCGTGCAGCGCCTGGCCGTCGATGGCGAGCGTTTTTTTCGGCCCGTATTGCGGGTCGCCAGCGAGCGGGTAGCCGATGTATTTCATATGGACGCGAATTTGGTGCGTCCGCCCCGTTTCCAGCTGGCACTCCACATACGTATAATGGCGAAACCGCTCGAGCACGCGGAAATGGGTGACCGCTTCCTTCCCGTTTTCTTCGGTGACGGCCATTTTCTTTCGATCGCGCTTGTCGCGGCCGATCGGGGCATCGATCGTGCCATAATCGTGCGGAATGACGCCGTGGACGATGGCCTTGTAGCGGCGCGTCACCGTTTTGTTCACCAGCTGCTCGACGAGCGAGCGGTGGGCGGCGTCGTTTTTCGCCACCATCAATAGTCCTGATGTGTCTTTGTCAATGCGATGGACGATGCCGGGGCGAAGCACGCCGTTGATCCAGGACAAGTCGCGGCAATGGGCGAGAAGCGCATTCACCAGCGTGCCGCGCATATGCCCGGGCGCCGGGTGGACGACCATGCCGCGCGGTTTGTTGACGACAAGGACATCCTCATCCTCATAATAAATGTCAAGCGGAATCGGCTCCGGCTCGACCTCGAGCGGCTCCGGCTCCGGCGGTGAAACGGCGACCGCGTCGCCTGCCTCGCATTTGTAGTTCGCCTTGACCGTCTCGCCATTGACGGTCACAAGCCCGCTTTTGATCCATTGCTGCACTTGCGAACGCGACCATTCGTCATTTAGCGCCGCGATCACTTTATCGATCCGCTCGCCGTCATATTCGTCTTCGATGTGAAACGTGATCGTGTCCATCTACTCATTCCCTTTCTCTGGTGTCGCGAAAAAAAACATATGGACAAACAGCAAGATGACGCCGACGGTCAGCGCCGAGTCGGCGATATTGAACACCGGAAAGCTGTACGTGCCGATGTACGTATGAATAAAGTCGACCACTTCTTTCCGGAATACGCGGTCGATAAAATTGCCGATCGCCCCGCCGAGCATCAGCCCAAGCCCCACGCCGGCCAGGCGCTCGGAAGGCTTCAGGCGGCGGATGTAAATCACGATCGCCGCCACGACGATCACCGTAATTAAATAAAAGAGCCAAAACTGCCCTTCTAGTATGCCCCACGCCGCGCCGCGATTGCGGTGCGACGTAATGTAGAGCACGTTGTCGATGATCGGGATGCTTTCCCCAAGCCGCATATAGCGGACGACAAGCCATTTCGTCCATTGATCGAGGATGATGACCGCCGCCGCGAGCCAATAGTATGCCACCGTGCCAAATCCCCCTGTCCTTCTCATTCATCCTTTTTGCATTGTAGCATAATTCGCCATGGTAAACAAATGAAGCGGCAAGGCTACCTTGGGGCAGCCTGCCGCTTTTCGTTACGCTGAATAATGTTCATTCACGATATGTGCGCAGCGCGGGCAAAGCGTCGGGTGGGATGGATCTTGTCCGACAGCTGGAGTCACCGTCCAGCACCGCTCGCACGTCTCGCCTTCCGCCGGGCGGACGAGGACGGCCACGTGGTCGAGCCGCTCGGCTTCGGCCGGCGCGGCGTCATACGGCTCATCGGCAACGGAAAACGCGGAAACGATGAGAAGCTGGCGCAAGTCGGCATTAAGCGACGCCAACAGCTTCCGCGCCTCGTCTTTCGGGTAGACGGTGACGCTCGCGGTCAGCGATTTGCCGATCACTTTTTCGTTGCGCGCGTTCTCGAGCGCTTTTAATATATCATCGCGCACATTCATAAACGCATCCCATTTCGAAAGCAGCGCTTCTTCGCCGTCGATTGCGATCGGCTCTGGCATATCGGTGAGCTGGATGCTTTCGACGTTTTCTCTTCGATTCGGGATATGCTCCCACACTTCATCGGCCGTGTGCGGCAAAATCGGCGCGATGAGCTTCGCCAATGCGACGACCGTTTCATACAATACGGTCTGCACGGCGCGGCGGGCGCGCGAGTCGGCCGCTTCGATGTACAAAATGTCTTTCGCCATATCCAAGTAAAACGCGCTCAGCTCGACGGTGCAGAAATGGTTCATCTCATGATAAACAGCAGCAAAATCATAGCTGTCATACGCCTTTTTCACTTTAGCGATGAGTTTATTTAATTTCGCTAACATGTAGCGGTCGACTTCGCCCAGCTCCCCGACCGGCACGGCGTTTTCGCTCGGGTCAAAATCGAATAAGTTGCCGAGCATAAAGCGGAACGTGTTGCGGATTTTTCGGTACACTTCCGACACTTGTTTTAAAATATGGTCGGAGATGCGCACGTCCGCTTGGTAGTCGACCGACGCGACCCAAAGGCGCAAAATATCAGCGCCGAACTGTTCCATTACTTTCGCCGGCACGACGACGTTGCCGAGCGACTTGCTCATTTTCCGCCCTTCGCCGTCCAAGACAAAGCCGTGGCTCAACACGCCTTTGTACGGCGCTTTGCCGGTGACGGCAACGGCGGTGGACAGCGATGAGTTGAACCAGCCGCGATATTGGTCGGACCCTTCCAAGTACAGATCAGCCGGGCGCGCGAGATCATCGCGTTCGACCAACACGGCTTGGTGCGACGAACCGGAGTCAAACCAGACGTCCATAATGTCCGTTTCTTTCGTAAAGATGCCGTTCGGCCTTGACGGATGAGTGAATCCTTCCGGCAGCAAGTCTTTCGCCTCGCGTTCAAACCAGACGTTCGACCCGTATTGGCGGAACAAGTTCGACACATGCTCAATCGTCTCATCGGTGATGATCGGTTCACCGTTTTCGCCGTAAAAGACCGGAATCGGCACCCCCCAGGCGCGTTGGCGGGAAATGCACCAGTCGCCGCGGTCGCGCACCATGTTGTGGATGCGGATTTCCCCCCACTCCGGAATCCATTTCGTTTCCTTAATCGCTTGAAGCAGCTCGCTGCGGATTTTATCGATCGACGCAAACCATTGCGTTGTCGCCCGGAAAATCGTTGGCTGCTTCGTCCGCCAGTCGTGCGGATACGAGTGGGTGATAAACCCAAGCTTCAGCAAAGCGCCGGCTTCCTCAAGCTTCTGTGTAATCGCCTTGTTGGCGTCTTCGTAAAACATTCCTTCAAACCCCGGCGCTTCGCTCGTCATATAGCCGCGCTCGTCGACCGGGCAAAGAACGGGAAGCCCGTATTTTTGCCCGACGAGAAAGTCGTCTTCCCCGTGGCCCGGCGCCGTATGGACGCAGCCCGTGCCGGCGTCGGTCGTGACGTGTTCGCCGCAGACGACAAGCGAGTCGCGCTCATAAAACGGATGTCTCGCCACGACGTATTCAAGCTCGTTTCCTTTGACCGTTTTGACGACCGACCATGCGTCCCAACCGATTTCTTTCGCCACCGATTCCGCCAAGGCGGCGGCGACGACATACCGTTTTCCGCTGACATCGACAACATGGTAATCCAAATCCGGATGAACCGCGATCGCCAAGTTCGCCGGAATCGTCCACGGCGTCGTCGTCCAAATGACGATTCGCTCATCGCCCTCAAGCACGCCTTTGCCGTCTTTCACCGGGAAGGCGACATAAATCGACGGCGAACGCTTGTCTTTATATTCGATTTCCGCTTCAGCGAGCGCCGATTCGCTTGACGGGGACCAATAGACCGGCTTCAACCCTTTGTAAATGAGCCCTTTTTTCGCCATTTCGCCGAACACTTTAATTTGCTGGGCTTCGTACTCCGGCTTGAGCGTAATGTACGGGTTGTCCCAGTCGCCGCGCACGCCGAGCCGCTTAAACTGCCGGCGCTGGTTGTCGATTTGCTCGTACGCGTATTGCTCGCACAACTTGCGAAACTCGGCGACGCTCATCGATTTGCGGTCGACGCCTTGCTTCGCGAGCGCCGTTTCGATCGGCAAGCCGTGCGTATCCCAGCCCGGCACGTACGGCGCGCAATAGCCGCTCATCGATTTGTAGCGGACGATGATGTCTTTTAAAATTTTGTTCAGCGCATGGCCCATATGAATATCCCCGTTGGCATACGGCGGGCCGTCATGCAGCACGAACAACGGACGCCCTTTCGTCCGCTCCTGCACTTTCCGGTAAATGTCCATTTCCTCCCATTTTTTTTGCATCTCCGGCTCCCGCTTCGGCAAGTTGCCGCGCATCGGGAACTCGGTTTGCGGCATAAGCAGCGTCTCTTTGTAATCCATCCTTGCTCCTCCTTCGAACGCTAGATTCCAAATAAAAAACCGTTCTCCCCCGGCAAGGGACGAGAACGGTCTCGCGGTACCACCCTTCTTGGCCATGCAAACGACGCACAGCCCACTTTTCATTCGTAACGGGAATGACGCGCCATGGCCTACTGGATGTTCGGCATGGAACTCCAGGGTGATGTTCACTCTTGCGCCGATGCCAGGCTTCCACCATCCCCAGCTCGCTGCGACCGGTCGTTCAAGAGCTACTATCCCTTTCATCGTCGATGACTATTTCGCTATTCATCCTGAAAAAAGCCAACCGCCTCCCACGGCGGCTGGTGCAGTGATTTTTGCCAATGATTATACCCGACATGGCCTCGGTTCGTCAAGGCTGAGACAACGGCTCTTTCACCTCTTCTTCGAGATCAGGCGTCTCGTATTCCATCAACTCGTCCCAGTCACGGCTGTTGATCATATCGAGCTGCGCCTCAACGAGCATGCGGAAGCGAGCGCGGAACACTTTCGACTGCCGCTTGAGTTCTTCGACTTCCAACGCGATTTTCCGCGATTTGGCCAACGCGTCGCCGATGATGCGCTCCGCGTTTTTCTCCGCTTCTTTAATGATCAGCTTCGCCTCTTTTTGTGCGTTGCGCTTCACTTCTTCCGCTGCTTCCTGAGCCACAAGAATCGACTTATTTAACGTTTCTTCAATGTTGGAAAAGTAATTCAATTTTTCCGTCAGTTCGGCCACTTTTTCCTCCAGCTGCTTTTTTTCACGGATGAGCATTTCGTAATCTTTAATAATTTGATCCAAAAACTCATTCACTTCATCTTCGTCATACCCGCGAAATCCGCGGCTGAATTCCTTATTGTGAATATCCAATGGCGTTAACGGCACAATGGCCACCTCCGTCTCCATCATTCCTTTTCTTCCTTCATTCGACACGATCAGCCCATTTCCTGCTGCGATTCGATTATTTTTGACGGCCCAGCCGGATGCGCCAGCGTTCTTTTTTCGTCATCCCCTCGACGGAAAACAGCTTGCAGCGACCAAACCCGCGCGCCGACAGGACATCGCCCGGCCCGCATACAAATTCGGGCTTGTCCACCACCTTCCAGTTCACTTTGACGAGCCCGCTTTCAATGAGCGTCTTCGCTTTCTCGCGCGCGAGGCGGAACGCCTGGGCAAGCACCGCATCGAGCCTTAGAGAAGACACCGTGACCGTTCCTTCCTCCCACGTTTCGGCAAGCGGCATGGCAGCTGACAGCGGCAACAGCTCAAGCGAAACCGGCGCTTTGCCGATCGTCCCGACATGGAGGCGAATGTAATCGGCCACCTCGGCGGCGGCAAAAAATTGGATCTCTCCTCCTTGGACGAGAATGTCGCCGAACTTGCCCCGCCGCAAGCCGAGCGACATGAGCGCTCCTAAGACGTCGCGGTGTTCAAGGGAAACGAATTTGCCTGGATAGCGGACAGCGAACAAGGCGATGTCATAATCCTCCTCATTCGGTTCGAAATACGGCGGATACAAAAGCGCCCGCTTCCGCTCGACAAACAAAGCGCCGCCGAAAAAGGACACGCGCACGTCTCCGTCGCTGCCGACGATGCTTTGCACGATTTGCTGCTCGCGCGGATCAAGAAAATCGGTCAGCTTCGGAGCGTACTGACGTTCTACCATTTCCTTCCATTCTATTACATGATCGATGAATTGATGTTCCTCTTTGCGGAAGTGCTGATACAGCTCCATTCCCATTCACCTTGCCTCATAAAGAAAGGAACCCGGAACGGATTCCTCCCGCTATTCCGCCCGCCTGCGCCGGGCCAAACGACGCGCGTTCCGTCCGGCTGCTAAAACTGCGCTTCGAGGATGTCAAACAACGCATACAGCCCTCTTGTCGCAAATTCAAGGACAATAAAGGCGATGATCGGAGAGATGTCAATGATGCCAAGCGGCGGAATGACACGCCGAAACGGTTCCAAATACGGCTCGCAAATGGCGGCAAGCATTTGTCCGAACCGCGTTTCGCGCGCATGCGGAAACCAAGACATCAAAATGTAAATGATCAAAGCGTACGAATATACTTGAATCAAGGTCGTTAAAAACGTAAGCACATAATCCAACGACTACCACCTCTTTATCGGTCTGTCATCCTCGCCGTCAAGCGAAATCGCGCCGCTGACGTCGACGTTGTCCGGGGTGCACAAAAAGATTTTCGTGCCAACTTGCTGAATGTCGCCGCCAATGGCGTACACCGTGCCGCTTAAAAAGTCGACGATCCGCTTCGCCTGCTCATGCTGGATGCGCTGCAAATTGACGATGACCGCCCGCCGGCTTTTTAAATGATCGGCGATTTCCTGCGCCTCCGCATACACCCGCGGCTCAGCGAGCACGACTTTCGCCGATTTTTGCACGCTTTGCAAGCTGACGACGTTCGCCTTGTTTGCCGCCTTCAGCAGCGGCGCCTCCTCTTCCGGCTGCGGCGCTTCGTATTCTTCTTCATAGTCTTCGTAATCTTCTTCTAAAAAATAATCGCGAAATTTTTTCATCAACCCCATCAAGTTCACCTCCTACAATGATCCGACAAGCGCGCTGCCGATGCGCACAAACGTCGCCCCTTCCTCAATGGCGATCTCGTAATCGTTCGACATGCCCATCGACAGCTCCGTGCACGGCGCATGCGGCCAGCGGAGCGCCTGAACGCGCTCTTTCAAGACCCGCAATTGCCGGAAGCAGGCGCGCAATACCGCCTCGTCATCCGTATGCGGGGCCATCGTCATCAATCCGACGACCTCAAGGTGCGAAAACGAACGGAGCTGATCGATGAACGGGACGGTCTCGTCAGGAGAGAGGCCGTGCTTCGTCGCTTCTCCCGATACATTCACTTGCACAAAACATTTCACCGGCCGCACCGCCCGCTTTTCAATTTCTTTCGCCAGCGACAGGCGATCAAGCGAATGGATGTAATCGACTTTATCGATAATGTCCTTCACCTTGCGCGACTGAAGCGTCCCGATAAAATGCCACACCGCCCGGTCCCCGATCCGTTCATACTTTTCAAGCAGCTGGCCGGCGCGGTTTTCGCCGAGGTCGGCAATGCCGGCGTCAAGCACATGAAGCGCCCTTTCGGCATCAATATATTTCGTGACAGCAACGATGCGTACGTCGGCCGGATTGCGGCCGACGCGGGCGCAAGCCGCCTCGATGCGCTGGCGAACGGCTGCCAAGTTGTCGCGTACGGTCATGCTGTTTCCTCCCTTCGGCCGATAAACGCCAACATCCGCCCTGTCGTCCCACGGTCGCGGCGGTGGGAAAAAAACAACGTCTCCTCACAGCTTGTACAGCGTTCCGACACATAAATATGGCAGTCTGGAATCCCGGCGGCCGCAAGCTGCAGCCGGTTGGCCTCTTTTAAATCAAGCGCATACTGCCCTTGGCTTGTTTCGCGCCACGGCAACGGGCCGCCCGCAGGAAGAGTCGGACGCAGGCCATCGATCACCCGGTCATCAACCGTGTAACAGCATGGGCCAATGGCCGGTCCAATCGCGGCATAGATGTCGGACGGGGCAATGTGTTCGCGCTCCTGCCAAAGCCGCACCATGTTTTGGACAATGCCGCCCGCCGTCCCCCGCCAGCCGGCGTGGGCAAGGCCGACTAGGCCCGCCGATGGCGCGATAAAATAGACAGGCACACAATCGGCAAAACAAAGTGCGAGCAATACCCCCGCCTTATCCGTATACAGCCCGTCAGCCCCCCGGACCGCTGCAGCGAAGTCGTGCGCCCCGCTCCCCCGATCGCCTTTCGTCACTTTCCGAATCACGGCGCCGTGCACTTGCTCACAGCACACCCAATGATCGAGCGGAACAGAAAGCCATTCAGCCAGACGGCGGCGGTTGTTGACGACATGCATGCGATCGTCGCCGACATGCAGCCCCATATTCAGCGAGGCGAACGGCCCTTCGCTTTCTCCGCCTTGTTTCGTTGTCAACCCGGCGACTGCTCCGGCAAACGGGGGCGCCCCGCAGCGGAGCCATCCTTGAGCTTCTTGTTGAAAAATGTCCGGCATTCGCGTCAACCTCACGCTGTTTTTGTAGGTTTTTATCACTTTTTTTCCTATTTTATCATAGTTTGTTCGTTTGTGATAACCTTTATTTGCGATTTTGTCGAAACATTGGTGCAATCCCGCCACTCAATATGCCGCTCATTGCGCGGGCCGCTCAGTCGGCATCATGCAGGCGGACTAAAATGACATCCGCTCCGATTTTGACGATGTTTTGCCACGGAATGACGACCGCTTCTTCACGCCCGAACAACCCGAGCATCTTTCCGGAGCCTAAAATAATGAGCGAACGGATTTTGCCTGTATCTAAATCGATGTCAATATCCCCGATGTTGCCAAGCTTCTTCCCGTTGGCCACATTGACGACATCTTTCGTTTGAAACTCAGAAATTCTCATCACGGTTCAGTCCCCCGCCTTTCCTCTCCTCTTTTTTCATCTATATGCACCGCCCAACCGGTTATGTGCCAAAGAAAAAAGGCTGCCCGAGCAGCCGTTCACACTTGGATGTTTTTATTCATTTGCCGGATCGCTGCCTTTTCAAGCCTGGACACTTGCGCCTGGGAAATGCCGATTTCCTCGGCGACTTCCATTTGCGTCTTTCCTTGGAAAAACCGTTTGCGGATAATCATTTTCTCTCGCTCATTCAACCGCCGCAGCCCTTCTTTTAAAGCGATTTCTTCGATCCATTGGATGTCGCGGTTGCGCTCGTCGCTAAGCTGGTCCATCACATAAATCGGATCGCCGCCGTCGTTGTATATCGGTTCAAATAAGGAAACAGGGTCTTGAATGGCATCAAGGGCAAACACCACTTCCTCGTGGGCGACGCCGAGTTCCCGCGCAATATCTTTCGTCGACGGCTCTTTCGCCGTCTCGCTCATGAGCCGTTCCCGCACTTGCAGCGCTTTGTAAGCGATGTCGCGCAGCGAGCGCGAGACGCGAATTGGATTGTTATCGCGCAAGTAACGGCGGATTTCGCCAATGATCATCGGCACCGCATAAGTGGAAAATTTCACATTTTGGTTAAGGTCAAAATTATCAATCGATTTCATGAGTCCGATGCAGCCAACTTGAAATAAATCATCAACAAACTCGCCGCGGTTGTTAAAGCGTTGAATGACGCTTAACACGAGGCGTAAGTTTCCGTTTACCAATTTTTCCCTTGCTTCTAAATCCCCTTCATGCATCCGGCGAAACAGCTCCCGCATTTCCTCGTTGTTGAGGACGGGAAGCTTTGAAGTGTCTACACCGCAAATTTCGACTTTGTTCCTCGTCAAGTTGTTCCCTCCCATCAGGAGATGCTAAGTCGTCAGTTTTCAGTATCTCCCTAGGAGGGAAAAATATGCACAGCCTGTCCGAGCGAAAAAAAGCGGCGGAGCGTCCACTCCCGCCGCTTGCTACATCATTTTGTTGAACTCTTTGCGCAACCGTTTAATGATCCGCTTCTCGAGCCGCGATATGTACGATTGCGAAATGCCGAGCAAGTCAGCGACATCTTTTTGCGTTTTTTCCTCCCCTCCTGACAAACCAAAGCGCAATTCCATAATCTGCTTTTCACGGTCGCTCAGCTGGTGCAAGGCGTTTAGCAGCAGCCGCCGGTCGACGTCCGCCTCCAAATCCTTTGTAATGACGTCGTCTTCCGTTCCCAGCACGTCGGACAGCAGCAGCTCATTGCCGTCCCAATCGATATTGAGCGGTTCGTCAAACGACACTTCCGCCCGCACTTTATTGTTGCGGCGCAAATACATTAAAATTTCGTTTTCAATGCAGCGTGATGCATAAGTCGCCAGCTTGATTTTTTTCTCCGGGTTAAACGTATTGACCGCTTTGATTAAGCCGATCGTTCCAATGCTGATCAAATCTTCGATGTGAATGCCGGTGTTTTCAAACTTGCGCGCAATGTAGACGACAAGCCGCAAATTGCGTTCAATGAGCAGCGACCGCGCCGTCTCATCACCGGTGGCCAGCCGTTCGATCAACTGCTCTTCCTCTTCTTTCGTCAACGGCGGCGGAAGCGCCTCGCTGCCGCCGATATAGTAAATTTCGTCGGCCTTCAACCCAAGTTTGGCCAGCAGCTTATACAGCCAATACATGAACCGAAGTTTCCATCTTTTCATCAAAATCCCCCTTCTAAACGGATAAAACGCGAGTATGATATAGTAACGACCTATGAAGCGGTCAGCTTTCTTCCCGCCTGCACCATTTTCGGGTGGATGATGCAATCGTATTCTCCGTCGGCTGAAAGCGGGTCTGCACTTAAGGCCATAAGCCCATGTTTCACCTCAAGCCACTCGTTTTCGTATGACAGCGCGATGCGGTCTAGTTTTACCGCCATCATCATTTGCGGGCCGCTGCCCACTGCGCGGTATGGAATGAGACGAAGACGATGGGCCCACTGTTCGGGCGGGTCGTCAACCGTCATGGCTGCCATATAGGCCATCAGCTCTTCGGGCAGCACGTCCTTCGCTTTTTCCCGGTCCACGATCATCACCGGCGTTTTGGACACTGGGTCAAACAGCTGGTTGCCGCTGTCGATGAGCCCTCTTAGGGCAAGGGGCCGGCCTTCCCAAACAGCAATGACATCTACAATATGTTCGAAGCGCAATTTTTTCTCGCGAATCTGTTCCACACGGCGGCGGGAAAAAAGCCACAACACCGGAAACCCGACGAGGACAAACAGCCAGCTTACCGGGTCGCCCGCCCCGGGGGGATGCATCATCAATAATCCGTTCTGCACGGACAGTTGCTCGGCGAAAAAATAATGAACCGCCAGCATGCCGCCCCCGACAGCGAACGTGGCAAAGTAAAACGCCAGCATGTTCTCGATCATATAGCGCGGCCGCTTAAAGCCAAAAGCGGAGAGCACAATCAAGATCGAGGCGGCCATTTTGGCAAGCGGGTGCTGGGCGATGGCGGACAACGGGGTGAACAGCAGCACCACAAGCAGCGACCCGATCAACGCTCCGGCCAACAGCCGCCACCAGACGATCGGGCGCTTAAGCATGAGCGCTGTCAGCCAAAGAAGCATTGCATCAAAACAGACGTTCAAAAGCCAAATGACATCAAGATACACAACCAACCGGCAAGCCCCTCCCCCGCCCCATCGGCTTTTGTCTGAAACAAGTATATAGCATATCCCGTTGGAAAGTCTGTCAATTGGTGGTGGTGAAAAACAGAATGTTTTGTCAAAGCGAGGGGAAACGTGCGAACGAGGAAAACCGCCCTTTGAAGCGCGGGGCGAGGGCAAAAAAAGAAGGCATGAACACGGCTTGTTCATGCCCGATAGCTCCTCAACGGCGACGGTTGCGGTTACGCAAGAACGCCGGAATATCGAGCGGGTCTTCCGCCTGCCCGGACCGGAGCGCCGCATAATCTTGCGCCGGTTCTTCGCGCTTTTCCCGCTTCGGCGCCGGCGTCACTTTCGGCGCCGTCCCGATGCCGGCGCGCGGCGGCCGCGGCTGCGAAGCAACGTTTTCGTTAAACCCGGTCGCGATGACAGTGACGACAATTTCGTCTTTTAAGTCTTCGTTGATGACCGAGCCGAAAATCATATTCACTTCTTGATCGGCCGCCGAAGCGACGATGTCGGCGGCCTCCTGCACTTCGTACAAACTTAAGTTCATGCCGCCGGTGATGTTCATGAGCACGCCTTGCGCCCCGTCGATCGACGTCTCCAACAGCGGGCTGGAAATGGCTTTTTTGGCTGCCTCCGCCGCTCGGTTTTCGCCGCTGGCAATCCCGATGCCCATCAGCGCCGAGCCTTTGTTGGACATGATCGTTTTCACATCGGCGAAGTCAAGGTTGATCAACCCCGGCACAGCGATCAAATCGGAAATGCCTTGCACCCCTTGGCGCAGCACATTGTCCGCTTCGCGGAACGCCTCAAGCATCGGCGTATTTTTGTCAACAATCTCAAGCAACCGGTCGTTCGGAATGACGATGAGCGTATCGACCGCCTCTTTCATGGCGGCGATGCCGCTTGCGGCCTGCGTCGCCCGCTTCCGCCCTTCAAACGTAAACGGGCGCGTGACGACACCGACCGTGAGCGCTCCTAATTCGCGGGCGATTTGGGCGATGACGGGCGCCGCCCCAGTTCCCGTGCCGCCGCCCATGCCAGCGGTGACAAACACCATATCGGCGCCGCGAAGCGCTTCTTCAATTTGCTCTTTGCTCTCCTCAGCTGCTTTTTTTCCAACTTCTGGGTTCGCTCCCGCACCCAAGCCGCGTGTCAGCTTCGCCCCGATTTGCAGTTTCGTCGGCGCCTTCGACAAATTGAGCGCCTGTGCATCGGTATTGACGGCAATAAATTCAACGCCTTGCACTCCGTGTTCAATCATCCGATTGACGGCGTTGTTGCCGCCGCCCCCGACCCCAATCACCTTGATCGTTGCCAACTGATCGACTGTTGTCTCAAACTCCAACATGGCCAAATCCTCCTAAAATTTCAATCTCTATTCAAAGAAAGAACCGAAAAATTTCTTGACCTTCTTCCCGAAATGGTCTTCTTTCTTTTTCGGTTTCGATGGTTGTTTTGGCGCCGGGTGCTCGGCCGGCTCCGCCGCGGCCGCCGCCGGGACGGTTTTCCCTTGCAGCTGCGCCTGCCGGTAGGCGAACTTGAGCAGGCCGACGCCGATCGTGTATTGCGGGTCGCGCACGCCGATGTAATCCGGCATGGCAACACGGACGCTCGTCCCTAGGACGACGTGAGCCAACTCCAACACTCCCGGCATATTCGCCACGCCGCCGGTCAGCACATAGCCGCCCGGAAGGTCGCGAAAGCCAAGCCGGCGCACTTCATGTTGAACCATTTGCAAAATTTCCTCCATCCTCGCCTCAATAATATCGGCGATCTCAAGCTGGCTGAACTGCTGGTGTTGATCGCTGCCTATGACCGGCACGCTGAACACTTCTTCGTCCGAAGCGTAGTCGTAAAACGCATACCCGTGCTTCAATTTGATTTTTTCCGCATCCTCCGTTGTTGTCCGCAGCCCGATGGCCAAATCTTTTGTAATATGCTCCCCGCCGACCGGCAGTGAAGAGACAGCTTGCAACGCCCCTTGCTCAAAGACAGCGACCGTTGTCGAACCGCCGCCCAGATCGACGAGCGCGGCGCCCAAGTGCCGCTCATCGTCGGATAATGCCAGCAAACCGGCCGCTAACGGCTGGAGGCAAATGTCGCTGATTTCCAAACCGGCACGTTCCACACAGCGAAGGAGATTATGTAAAATCGTCTTCGCTCCGGTCACCATCGTCCCTTCCATCTCCAAGCGGACGCCGATCATGCCGCGTGGGTCGTGGATGCCGTCTAAGCCGTCGACGATAAACTGGCGCGGAACGACGCTGATAATTTCCCGGTCCGGCGGGATGGAAACGACTTGCGCCGCATCGATGACGCGGGCAACGTCTTCATCGCTGATTTCGCGGTTTTCGCTGGCAACTGCAACGATGCCATGGCAGTCATGCAGCTGAATATGGCTTCCCGCCACCCCGACAATCACGCGGCGGATCGAAAGGCCGACCATCCGTTCCGCTTGTTCGACCGCGCGCTTGATCGATTGCACCGTTTTATCTATATCAACAATCGCGCCTTTTTTGAGCCCTTCTGATTTCACATTGCCGATTCCGATAATGTTAATCGAGCTGCCCAACATTTCCCCGATGATGACTTTGACGCTCGATGTTCCGACATCCAGGCTAACGACGATCTCATTGCTGCTCATCTTTTGGCATCTGCCTACTAAAAACGCGCCGATGTCAGCCGACGTTTCAGTAAGCAGCGACACCTCCTTTTTCGGCTGAAATTTCCCTGTCCATCTCTTCGTCTATATCCAGCTCGCGATTTTCGCAAGAACATCGCATTTTGTTTTACTCCATATAATTCAACACAGGAAGACACTTTCCTCTCTTCCGCTTAACTTTTTTCGCGATTTTCCCGCCGCTCCGCCCATTCGGCAAGCCAAAGGCGACGGATGATGGCAATGTTTTGAAACAGGCGGACGCCAAACGCGAAGACGGCCGCCAAATACAAGTCTACACCAAGATGCACCCCAAGAAAAGTCAAAGTTGTGGCAAGGATGATATTGAAAAAAAACCCGGTTATAAATACTGTTTCGTCGTACGTTCCTTGTAAATGGGCGCGCCATCCCCCTATTAATGTATCAAAGGCGGCCAAAATGGCAATCGACAAATAACTGGAATACTGATCGGGAACTTCCCAGCCGGCCAGGACGCCGACGGCAAACCCGAGCAACAATCCGAGAAGCGGAAGCCACATGCTATTTCTCCTCCTTGCCGGCGCTCGTCGTCTCCATGTATTTTACCTCCAGCCGCTCGGTTGACGGCGGAATGGCGATCATCGGTTTCGGCTTGGAAATCGAAAGCTCCAAGTTTTCGACGATGAAATCATCCCGAATCGGCGAAACCGTCAAACCGCTATACAGCTTGTCCGCATCGTCCGCGATCGCCTTCACCTCAACCGGCAGCTGAAGCGGCCGGCGACCGACTTTCGTCACCCCGTTGACATCGCGAATCGCCGTCTGGTTCGTCAGCCGCTCGTCGCTAATGGCGATTTCCTTTGCTCCATATTTGTTCAATTCATTTACCAACCGCTGCAGCAGCTCCGGCGACACCGTTTGGGCGACCGGACCGACGTAGCCGCCAGCCGCAAACGGCGCGATCGTCAGCACCACGCCGCGCCCTTTCACCTCGGTCAGTCCGGCTTCTTCCCTAAGCTCGGCGACCGTCTCCTCGAGCGCCGCCTCACCGTCTTCCTGCTCCTCGCGCCGGTAATGGCGCAATTTCGCCTCGTAGCGTTCCAGCTCCTCAAGCAGCTGCTGTTCAAGCTTCTGCTCCTTTGTCAAATCGGCGCGCAGCTCCCAAATGTCGCGCGTATCGCGCTCTTCCGAAGGCAGCGTCGTCCGCATCCCGACGGCCAGCATCAATCCGAACACGCCGGCAATCCCGGCAAAATACAGCTGTCTTTTTCGCTCCAATGCGCTTCACCGCTCCTTCCTGCCCGTTTTACGGTCTGGGCGCGAATACCGGATCGAGCGTAATCGCCTCTTGCTTTTCCACTTTTACATCGATATGGTCTTGAACAAGCTCGTCGACGACGCCGCCTGGCAGGACGAGCGCAGACGACAGCACATCTGGGTCGCCGATCGCCGAAATGACAAACGGAGCGGCATGTTGCGTCCCGTCAACCTCAATGACCGGACCGTTGCACACAATGTAGGAGCGATGGGAAATGCGCTGCCCGTTAATGGCGACCGCTTCGGCGCCGGAAATAAGCAGCTCGTGAACGATTTTCCATACGTGCTGTTCGTGAACGATATAATCAGTAGCACTCGCTTCAGAGGGGATGTAAGAGGAGTCGGAAAGCGTGACTGCTACACCCTTTCCTTTCACCCTCGCCTTTCCAACATACATGCGCAGCTGTTCTGCCTCTTTCGCCAGCCCGGCTTCGTTCGTCTGCCGGTCGGCCAGTTTTTTTTCCCAAGCGGCCAGTTCGTCTTGCTTTTCGACAAGCTGTTGCTTTAACGACCGGTTTTCCTTTTGCAAAGCGATCAGCGCCGAGCGAAACTCGTATTCCCTTTTCCACCCGCTGTCGCTCCATTCGCGGCGGGATGGATCGTTTTTGGCATGTTGGTAGGAAAACCCGAGCATGGCGCCGAATAAAAAGCAAATAAAAGTAAGGAGGATGCGGCTATGGGCTTGTTGTCTCATCGTCGTCCTCCTTTTTCGGCGGCTCGTACGGGACAAAGTAGCTGCCGACTTCGAGGTGAATGACCCCTTTGACATTTCGGTCAAGCTCGGCGACAATCGCCGGATAATGCGACAGCTTGTCCGCAAAACGATGAATCGTCGCACTTACCTCATACCCGTCGTTCATGTAGACGATGACGCGGTCTTCATACTCACTGTTCGGCTTGTAGTGAATTTCCGACATGGCGCCAAGCACCGGCGCCGGCAGTTCCGCCAGCTGTCCAGTCATCTCGGCGATGGCGTCGCCGTTTTTCCAACCGACGAGCACAGGCGCATCGCTCGGGGCTGTTTTCACCGCTTCCAGTTTTAACAGCCGTCCGTTCTCAAGCAGCGGGAAAAATGTTTGCCGGTCGTAGACATAAGCGATCCGCCGCCATTCGTGGACGCGGATGACAATCGTGTTCGGCAGCCTCTTTTCCACGGTTGCCTCTTTAATTTCCGGATGGCGGGCGATCCTCGTTGCCACACTTTGTTCGTTCACTTTCCAAAAGCTTGTCCGCTTCGTAATGCCGCTCAAGCTGATGATGCGCTCCGCCGGCAAATGGCGGTTTCCGCTCACCTCCACATGCCTGACGGCGCTTAACGGCGATTGGAAGTAAAGAACGCACAAAATAAACAGAAAAAAGAAGGACAAATACAAAATCAGCCGACGGTTCGCTTTTTGGCGGCGACGCTCTTTCAGTTTTGGGACGCGGTCTTCAAGAACAACAACCTTTCCCTTTTCCATTGCCTTCCCCGCTTTCCTGCCCGCGGGCAGCTCCATGGCTGCGCTCGAATAAAAACAAACGGCATCCGCTGCCGTTTTCTTGTTCTTTGCACTTGTTTTCATTATATCACAAATAGATCGCGAGAGAGACCGTTTTTTATAACATTTGCCGGCACTGTTTGACGGCAAGCCGCCCGAACAAACAAAAACAGCGGACGCCGCCGCCTGCCTAATAGCGGGCGTGTCTGCTAATATTGAGCAGCACGCCGATCGCCATCAGCATCAATGTCAACGACGATCCGCCGTAGCTCAAAAACGGGAGAGTAATGCCGGTGACGGGCATCAGCCCGGTGACAACGCCGATGTTGATCATCACTTGGATGGCAATCATCGAAATGATGCCAAGCGCCAAAAAGCTGCCGTACAAATCGGGGGCGCCAAGGGCGATGCGCACGCCGCGCCAAAGAAGAAGGCTGAATAAAAGAAGGACGAGCGATCCGCCAATAAAACCGAGCTCCTCGGCCAAAATGGCGAAAATAAAATCAGTTTGCGGCTCCGGCAAATAAAAAAACTTTTGCCGGCTTTGCCCGAGCCCCAGGCCAAACAGCCCGCCCGGACCGATGGCGTACAGCGACTGGATGATTTGAAATCCGCTCCCCAACGGGTCTTCCCACGGATTCAAAAACGATGTAATCCGCTTGATTCGATACGGCGCCGATAAAACGAGGGCGGCAAACCCGGCAAGCCCCAACACCCCAAGACCCACAAAATGGCTGAGGCGGGCGCCGGCGACAAAAATCATCGCCACACATGTGCCGACCATCACGGTGCCCGTCCCTAAGTCCGGCTGCAGCATAATCATGCCGAACGCCGCAAACACGAGCGCCAGCGCCGGCAGCAATCCTTGTTTAAACGATGTAATCTTCTTTTGGTTTTCGGATAAATATTTGGCCAAAAACGCGATCATCGCCAGCTTCATAAATTCGGACGGCTGGATGGAAAACGCCCCGACGCCGATCCAGCTGCGCGATCCATTGCCCACCATGCCGACGCCTGGGATCAACACGAGTACAAGCAGCCCGAAACAAACGATGAGCAACACTTTCGACCAGTCGCGCCACGTCCAATAATCGATGTTCATCACAAAAAACATGGCGATAATGCCGACGATGGCAAAGAACAGCTGGCGCTTGACAAAGAAAAACGAATCGTGAAACTTGTATTCCGCCCAAATGGCGCTCGCGCTGTACACCATAATAAGCCCGATGGCCAAGAGCGAAAACGTTAAAAGAATCAACAAAAAATCCGGCGCAGACCTTTTCCGCGGCAATGCCCAACACCTCTATTTTGTAAACTAGAAGGAAAGGGCTGTCCCTTTCCCTCTATTTCAACTTATGCACGGCGTCGATAAAAATGTCCCCTCTCTCCTCGAAAGTTTTGTATTGATCCCAGCTGGCGCAGGCCGGAGAGAGCAAAATAACATCGCCCGGCTCGGAAAGCCGGAAGGCAACCGGGACAGCTTTTTCCACATTATCGACATATTCGATCGTTTCTATTCCCGCCTCCCGGGCGATGCGCCCGATTTTCTCCGCCGTTTGCCCGAACAATACCGCCGCTTTCACCTGCCGCAAGTACGGAAGAAGCTTGTCAAACTCATTGCCGCGGTCAAGCCCGCCGGCCAGCAAAATCACCGGTTCACCGGCAAACGCCGAAAGCGCCTTTTGCGTTGCCAAAATATTCGTCGCCTTCGAGTCGTTGTAAAACCGCCGGCCGTCGACTTCGGCTACATATTGAAGCCGATGTTTTACGCCGGCAAACGTCGTCAACACTTGAACGATCGCCTCGTTGCTGGCGCCGGCCAGCTTGGCAGCCGCCACCGCGGCCAAAATGTTTTCCACGTTGTGCTGGCCGGGGAGGACAATGTCTGCTGTCTTGATGATCGGCTCTCCGTTCCAGCAAACGGCGCCATTGTCGACGTACGCCCCTTCACCGAGCGGCTTCGTCGCCGAAAACAGCACCTTTTGCGATCGAATCGAGGCGGCGATGTCCATCACGGTCTGGTCATCCGCGTTGACGACCGCATAATCTTGTTCTGTTTGGTTGCGGAAAATATTCGCCTTCGCCGCCGCGTATGCTTCTCTTGTGCCATGGTAGTCCAAATGGGCATCAAAAATGTTAAGCAAGACGGCGATCGTAGGACGGAATTGATCAATGCCGGCAAGCTGGAACGAAGACAGTTCGGTGACGAGCCATTGGCCCGGCTTCGCTTCCTTGGCCACCTCGCAGGCGACTAAGCCGATATTGCCGGCAAGCAACGGGTCTTGGCCATCCGCCTTTAACATTTCATAAATCAATGTCGTTGTCGTCGTTTTCCCGTTCGATCCGGTAATGCCGATAAACGACGCTTCGGAAATGTGATAAGCCAGCTCCACCTCGGTCACGACCGGAAGCCCTTTTTCAAGCGCTTTTTTCACTAACGGATTCGTATACGGGATGCCCGGATTTTTCACGACGAGGTCAAACGGCTCATCGAGCAGTTCGAGCGGATGGCCGCCGCAAACAACGCGGACGCCGAGCTCTTCAAGCTGCTTCGCCTCCGCGTTTTCCGCCAACGGTTTTTGATCGTTGGCGACGACTTCCGCCCCTAATTCAACGAGCAGGCGGGCCGCTGCCGCCCCGCTTTTCGCCAATCCAATCACAAGCACACGACGATGTTGATAGAAAAGAGTCGGTTTCAATTACATCCACACCTCGATATAAATTCCTAGCATGGCAAACAACAGGCCGACGGCCCAAAACGTCACGACAACGCGCCATTCCGACCAACCGACGAGCTCATAATGATGATGGAGCGGGCTCATGCGGAA
This sequence comes from Geobacillus sp., assembly GCF_017515625.1. Lineage (NCBI taxonomy): Bacteria > Bacillati > Bacillota > Bacilli > Caryophanales > Anoxybacillaceae > Geobacillus > Geobacillus sp. The sequence continues at coordinate 13,288 of NZ_JAFWFM010000046.1, read as the reverse complement.
AACGCGCCTGCCGGTCGTTTTGAACGAGGCGACTTGAATGATGACAGACAGCGTTTCAATGACAAAGACGCCACCAATAATGATCAGCAGCAGCTCGAGTTTCGTTAAGACAGCGACCGCAGCGATCGCCCCGCCAAGCGCGAGCGATCCGGTATCCCCCATAAATACTTTTGCCGGATGGGCATTAAACACTAAAAAGCCGAGCACAGCGCCGACAACGGCGACGCAAAACACCGCCACATCGTACTGACCTTGATTCCAAGCCAACACGGCATACGCGCCAAAGGCGATCGCCGCCGTGCCGGCCAAAAGCCCATCGAGCCCGTCGGTCAAGTTGACAGCGTTGGAGCCGCCGACAAGCATGAGCAAAAGCAGCACCCCATAAGCCCAGCCAAGGTCAAACGACCAGCCGGTCCCGGGGATATGTACTTCCGTCGAAAAGCCGCTTTGCCGGTAGACAAAAAAGAAAACAACGGCAATGATGAGCTGGCCGATAAATTTTTGCCGGCTCGTCAACCCCAGGTTCCGCTTCATCACCACTTTGATCATATCGTCCAAAAAGCCGAGCACCCCGTAGCCAACCGTAACAAGCAGCAATAAATATGTTTCCACCGACAGGACGGACAATCTCGATGTCATCCATAACGTTGTCGCCACGATCGAAAGCAAAATCATAATGCCGCCCATTGTCGGGGTTCCCGATTTTTTTTGATGCGACTTCGGCCCTTCCTCGCGAATGCTTTGCCCAAATTTTAACCGCCGCAAAAACGGGATGAACAGCGGCGACAAAATGACGGTGACCAAAAAGGAAACAGCCATCGCAATGACAATTATTTGTTCTGGCATGAATCGTCACATCCTTTTGCCTGCCGCGCGTCCAGCCACCGTTTCTGCAACTCGGCGAGCCGGAGGGGGATTGCTTCATCAGCAGGGACATACTCCCCGCCTTCTTCCGGGAACGAAAACGAAAATTCCGTTCCCCGGCCGCCTTCCCGCAAATACCGCTCAAGCAGCGCGGCGGCCGCCGCAAGCGGCGACGGGACGAAAAAGAGCGGAAACTGATTAGGAATGTAGCGCGGCAATGGCTCTCCGATCGGCCAAAACGAAGCGATCGCCCCGTGCTCGATGGCCGTTTTCAGCGTTTCCGCCGCATCTTCAAGCGGCACGAACAGCCCTTTTTTCACCTGTTCGGCCGGATTGACAAACACCGCGTGAAAACGAATCGTTTCGTCCACAATGCCGCTCGCTTCGTTCGCAATTTTCTGCACCATTCCGTACGTAACCATCGTCATGTTCTCTCCCTCACCGCCGCTCGGGCGACAGCGCGATCGTCAAACTCAATCACATTGCCGCCGATGATTTGGTACGTTTCATGCCCCTTACCGGCAATCAACACAACATCTCCTTCTTGCGCCTGCCGGATGGCGTAGCGGATCGCCTCTTCCCGGTCAGGAATCGTCACGTACCTTCCATCTTGATCACTTACCCCCGCTTCCATATCCCGCAAAATTTGCTGCGGGTCTTCCGAGCGCGGATTGTCGGAGGTGAACACGGCGACATCCGCGTGGCGCACCGCCACCTGCGCCATAAGCGGCCGCTTCGTCCGGTCGCGGTCGCCGCCGCAGCCAATGACGACATAGACGTTCCGCTTCGCAAATTGGCGCACCGTTTTCAGCGCGTTTTCCAAACTGTCCGGCGTATGGGCATAATCTACAATGATAGTAAAATTTTGCCCTTCATCGACCGTTTCAAACCGCCCGGACACCGGCTCGACATCCCTTAAAGCCGCCGCAATCGTTTCAAGCGAAAACCCGGAGGCAAGGCAGGCAGCGGCCGCCGCAAGCATGTTATAGACGTTGAACAAGCCGACGAGCTTCGTTTCCACCACTGCCGATCCGTGCGGCGTGCACAGCCGAAAGGCCATGCCGGACGGGGTCATGGCAATCTCTTCCGCCATCACATCGCTCTTCGTGCGAATACCGTAAGTGATGATTGGTGCTGCTGTCATATGTTTATAATATTGCGAAACAGGATCATCATGATTCAAAACGGCAAATTTCGGCCGCCGCTCGTCGTAGCGGTTGCCGAGCTGGGCAAACAACAGCCCTTTGGCGTTCCGATACTCGTCCATCGTTCCGTGATAGTCAAGATGATCTTGCGTCAAGTTCGTAAACACGGCCACATCGTAATCGCAGCCATGCACCCGTCCTTGGTGAAGGGCATGCGACGACACTTCCATGGCCGCAAACTCCACGCCCTCGTCGATCATCTGTTTAAACGTGCGTTGCAAGACGAGCGACTCCGGCGTCGTATTCGCCGCCGGGTAAGAACGGGCGCCGATTTTGATCCCGACCGTGCCGATCAGCCCCGTTTTTTTGCCGGCCTTTCTCGCGATCTGGTCAATGATATGAGTCGTCGTCGTTTTTCCGTTTGTGCCCGTCACGCCAATTAAATGAAGTCGATGGGTCGGGTGCCCGTAAAACGCATCAGCCAAAATCGCCATCGCCCGCCGGCTGTCCGGCACAAGGACAAGCGGCGCGTCCACCGCGAGCGGGCGCTCAGCCACGACCGCCGCTGCTCCGCGCGCCACCGCTTGTTCCGCAAAGTCATGCCCGTCCACCGTAAATCCTTTAAGGCAAAAAAACAGCGAACCGGGCGTGACATGGCGCGAATCCATTTCGAGCGCGACAATATCCGGATTGCCCCCGCGATGCACCCAAAAACCGGGCAAGCGCGACAGCAACGTTTGCAATTTCATCCTTAGTCATCCCTTTCGCTTATAAATAGCTCGCCCTATGAGCGGACAGCGGAAAAAGGGGCGCAACCAACCCGATGAGTCATCGCATCGGCCGTCCCTTGCAAGATCGTTTACCGCTCCTCTGCCGCTTCGCGTTTCGCCAAATAAATGCGAATCGTCGAGCCTTCTTTTACTTTCACCCCGGGCTCCGGCGATTGTTCGACAATGACATCGCCCTCGCCACTAACATCTAATTTTAAGTCAAAAAACTGTTCTTGCAAATCTTTTTTTGTCATTCCGATCAAATTCGGCACCTCAATGACTCTCGGCTCATCCCATCCCCGTTCCTTCTCAAGTTGGTCTTTGCGCGGCTTCACACCCATCACCCGCAGGCTGTCTTCTATAACCTTGCCAACGATCGGCGCCGCAACCGTGCCGCCGAATTGGACCGTGCCTTTCGGATTGTCAACAGCGACGTACACGACGAGCTGCGGGTCGTCCGCCGGCGCAAAACCGATGAACGACACGATATGGTTGTTTTGCAAATAGCGGCCGCCTTGCGCTTTTTGCGCCGTTCCAGTTTTCCCGCCGACGCGGTAGCCTTCGACATACGCCTTTTTCCCTGTGCCTTGGGCGACAACGCTCTCAAGCGCATAGCGGACTTGTTTCGACGTTTCCTCGGAAATGACGCGCCGTTTCGCCTTTGGTGTATTGCGGCGTACGACTTCCCCTGTTTCCGGGTCGATCCATTCTTTGGCGATGTACGGGGTGTATAGAGTGCCGCCGTTGATCGCGGCCGATACGGCGGCGACTTGCTGGATCGGCGTCACCGACACCCCTTGGCCGAACGCAGTCGTCGCCAATTCGACCGGCCCGACCCGCTTTAAGTCAAACAAAATGCCAGTCCCTTCCCCTTGCAGGTCAATGCCGGTTTTCTCACCGAAGCCAAACTTCTTAATATAACGAAACAGCGTTTCCTTTCCGAGCCGCTCCCCCAAATCGACAAATCCCGGGTTGCACGAGTTTTGTACGACTTCCAAAAACGTTTGCTCCCCATGGCCGCCCTTTTTCCAGCAGCGGAGCGTAGCGCCGGCCACTTTAGCGTAGCCCGGATCAGAGAAGTGGTCTTTAAGGAGGTTGACTTTATGCTCCTCAAGCGCTGCAGCCAACGTAATGATTTTAAATGTCGACCCCGGTTCATACGTGCTCCAAATCGGCAAATTGCGGTTGTAAATTTCCGGAGGGACGTTGCGGTAATCGGCCGGGTCAAACGTCGGCCGGCTCGCCATCGCCAAAATTTCCCCCGTATTCGGGTTCATGGCAATGGCGATGATGCCGTCTGGATTGTATTTCGCCTCAGCAATATCGAGCTCCCGCTCTATGATCGTCTGAATGCGTGAGTCAATCGTGAGCACCAAGTTCAAGCCGTCGGTCGGCGGCGTATAGTCATCCGCCATATCGGGCATGCGCCGCCCTTTTGCATCGGAGTAAAACTGCACCGAACCGCGTTCTCCGCTCAGTTCTTTGTCATAATACAGTTCAAGCCCTGTGAGCCCTTGGTTGTCAATGCCAGTAAAGCCAAGCACATGCGATAAGTAGCTGCCAAACGGATAGTAGCGCTTCGTGTCTTCAGCAATGTACACCCCGTCCAAATCGAGCGCGCGCACGTCCGCCGCTTTCTCGTCGGAAATTTTCCGCCCTTCTTTCAAGCGGACGATCGAGGTGTTTTTTGTCATTTGTTTATAAACGGATTCGACCGAAGCGCCCAAAACCGCCGCCAGCTTTTCTGCCGCTTCCGCCGGATTTTTCACTTGCCGCGGGATGACATACACCGTCGGCGCGCTCATATTCGTCGCCAGCGGGACGCCGTTGCGGTCCAAAATTTCGCCGCGCTTCGGCTCAAATGGGATGTTCCGACCCCACAGCCCTTTCGCCCGTTCCGCTAATAGATCGCCGAGCCAAAATTGGACATAGCCGAGACGGAGATCGATAATGGCAAAAACCAAAACGCCGATCAAAAAGACGATCGTCAACCGTTTGCGCACGGTCACGTACGATACGCGCATATGGCGGAACCTCCTTCATGATGGGCTCGTTCCACTATATGCTTGTACGCTCCGTTATAGAACGGCAAAAAATCACTCGTGAGGCCCGGTCTCTTTCCGTTCAGCCGCCTCTTGTTCTTTCTTTGCCGCCATTTCTTCCCACTGGCGCGGCGGAGCCAGTTCGACGATCAAATAATCCCCTTGCCGCACTCGCGCTCCCGGGCGGATGTTTTGGCTGACGACATAGCCGGTTCCTTTCGTGCTTGGCCGCAGGCCGAGTATATGAGCCACTTTCATGGCGTCCCGCAGCGAAAACCCGCGCAAGTCCGGCATCGTCGCCGCTCCATCCGTTTTCAACACGACCCGCTCGCCGGGAAGAAGACGATCTCCGCCGCGCGGAAGCTGCCGCTCAACGTACCGGCCGGTGCCGATGACGACCGGCACATAGCCGTTTTTCTTCAACTGCTCCGCCGCCGTGACGGCTGCCTCGCCGACCAGCGAATCGAGCGCGCGTTGCGCCGCTAGTTTCGTTTCCACCGATTTTTCTTTGCTCGGTTCAATATGCAAATATTGCAGGCTGCTTTTCATCACCGTTGTAAAAATTTGCGAAACAGGCGCCGCTCCGGTTTCCGTCACATCCAACCGCGGCTGCTGAACAGCTACATACATGAGAAGGCGCGGATCATCCGCCGGCGCCATGCCTAAAAACGAGAAAATATAATTTTCCCGTCCGGTCAAATAGCCGCCGGAAGCGGATGGAATTTGCGCCGTCCCCGTTTTGCCGGCGACGCGGTAGCCGTCAATTTGGTACGGGCGGCCGGTGCCGTGCTCTGAGGTGACAACCGTTTCCAAAATTTCCCTCACCTTCCGCGCCGTTTCAGCCGTAATCGGTTCACCGACGACAGTCGGCTCGTGGTCGAGAACGACTTTGCCGCTGTCTGGATCGACCACCTTTTCAATGACGTACGGCTTCATCATTTTTCCGTCGTTGGCGATCGCTGTCGCCGCCTGGATTTGCTGAATCGGGGTCACTGACGTCCCTTGCCCGAACCCGGTCGTAATCCGTTCGATCGGATAACGGTAACGAATTTGCCCTGTCGCCTCATTCGGCAAATCAATGCCCGTTTTCTGATCGAAATGGAAACGATGCAAATACTGCAAAAACCGGTCTTCCCCGAGCTTTTCTTTCACCAAAATGGAAAAAGCGACGTTCGAAGAGCGCTGCACCCCTTCATTGAACGTAATCGTCCCCCAACCGACATCGTTATGGTCGCGGATGATGTTCGGCCCGACTTTGTATGAGCCGGAACGGTACGTTTCATTGCCGTTGTACACTCCTTCATTAATGGCGGCAGCAAGCGTAAACACCTTCATCGTCGACCCCGGCTCATACGGGTAGGAAATAGCGTCATTTAAAAAGTTCGCAATATCGCGTTTGTTCGGGTCAAAACTCGGGCGAGTCGCCATCGCTAAAATTTTTCCTGTTTTCGGATCAGCCACGATGGCGATGATCTTTTTCGGCTTGTACTGCTTTTCTACGCCGTTCATGGCGTCTTCCAAAAACGTCTGGATTTTCGCGTCAATCGTTAAATACACGTTCGCGCCGTTGTCCGGCTTTGCAATCGTGCGCTCTCTCGCCTCCGGCAGACGGAACCCCTTCGCATCGCTGGCAAACGACACATAGCCGTCTTTTTCGCGCAAATAACGGTCAAGCGATTTTTCTACTCCCATTTTGCCGACCGTTTCGTTTTTCGCATTTTTTTGCGCGTAGCCGATGACGTGCGAGGCGAACACGCCATTCGGGTAAAACCGGGCAGTGTCGCGGGTAAAGATGATGCCCGGCAAATGGAGCGCTTCAATTTTCCGCTTCAGCTCGAAGCTGATATTGCGGCCATAGGAGCCGAACTCGACTTGTTTCGCCTTTTTGGTCAAAATGCGCTCCATTTGCTCGACGTCCATGCCAAGCAGCGGAGCGAGCTTTTCCGCTGTTTCCTCTGGATCGGCGACACGGCGCGGATCATCCGGGTCCACAATGGCGGCGACTGTATACGACGGCACGTCTTGGGCTAAAATGGCGCCGTTGCGGTCAAAAATCGTCCCGCGTTTCGCTTCAATCGTGCGCGTCTGCTTATGCTGCTGCTGCGCGATCTCCGCCAGCGCTTCGCCTTCTGCTTTTCCCGTCCACTGCACTTGCACAAAGCGGGCAAACAAAAGAAAAAAGGCAAAGCTGAACACGCAAAACAAAATAAACGCCCCGCGATGGGTGTTGCGATGCTTTTTTGCCTCCATCGCCCATCAGTCCTGTACGACTTTGATGTGGTTTTCGTTGAGCGACAAACCGAGCTCTTTCGCCTTTTGCAAAATACGCTCGTACGAGCTCAGCCGCTGCACTTCGACGTACAAGTCATTATTTTCTTTCTTTTGTTCATCAATGGCCGATTCCAACTTTTGGACATCTTTATTAAGCTCATAAATTTGCACTTGGGTTGAGACGGTATGGACCGCCGCGTAAAAGACAAACAGCAAAAACGAAACGATCAACAGCTTCTCAGCCAGCGTCAGCCGAAGGCGCCGTTTTCGCTGCGGCTTCTGGCTCGGCGGCGCGGCCGGATGCTTTTGTTCGCGTGCTACTTTGACTGCCAAATGGTTCACAAGCGTTTCCCTCCTGTTTCTCCTCACCTATTTTCTCAGCCGCGCGGTAGTTTTTCAGCAATGCGGAGTTTGGCTGAACGGGCGCGGCGGTTCCGTTCCACCTCTTCAGCAGAAGGAACGACCGGTTTTTTTGTAATAATTTTCAACACAGGACGGTAGTCATTGGGGAGAACTGGAAGCCCTGGAGGCAATGGCGGGTTCTCGCTTGCTTTTTTAAACGTCTCCTTGCAAATGCGGTCTTCGAGCGAATGAAACGTAATGACGCTCACCCGTCCTCCCGGCGCCAACAAGTCAATCGCCTGCTCAAGCGCTTCGCGAAACGCCTCGAGCTCATCGTTGACTGCGATGCGGAGCGCCTGGAAAATGCGTTTGGCCGGATGTCCGCCGCTGCGGCGCGCCGGCGCTGGAATCGCCTCCTTAATGACCTCAACGAGCTCCCCGGTCGTTTCAATCGGCTTCTCGCGCCGCACCTCCTCGATTTTGCGCGCTACTTGCTTTGAAAATTTTTCTTCGCCGTACCGAAAAAAAATGCGCACAAGCTCCTCATATGGCCAACGGTTGACGATCTCCGCCGCCGTCAGCTGTTGCTTGCGGTCCATCCTCATGTCAAGCGGCGCGTCGTGCTGGTAGCTGAAGCCGCGCTCCGGCTCATCGAGCTGCGGCGATGAAACGCCCAAATCAAACAGCACGCCGTCGACGGCAGCGACGCCGCGGGCGGAAAGCTCCTCTTGCAAAAACCGGAAGTTGCGGTGCACAAACTGCACTTGCTGGCCATAACGGGCGAGCCGTTCACGCGCATACGAAATGGCGGTTTCGTCTTGATCGAAGGCAAACAGCTTTCCGCGCTTTGAGAGGCGGGAAAGCAAATAGTCGCTATGGCCGCCGCCGCCCAACGTACAATCGACATAGACGCCGTCCGGGCGGATGTTCAGTCCGTCAACCGCTTCTTTTAACAGCACCGTTGTATGTTCAAACACATGTCCACCACCTTTGCTGCTTCCAAACGCTGCTTCCTTAATTATATCGCAAAGACGGACAAAATTTTAGCTTTTTTTGTAAAAAAAACGTCCCTTTTTGTTTATTTTTGTCGGACATCCCCAGATGGAGCCATTAGTTCCAACCTCCTTTTACTTTTATTTCCAAACCCATAGCGATTGTTTTGTTACTATTTCATTCCACAAAAAAAAAATCCTGCTCGAAACAGGATTTTTCTTTTCGACTTTTTCTTTGAAAAAGCTTTATATATATACAATTTTATGCATTCCGTTTCCAGGGGCGTCGATCAGCGAAAGTTTTTTTACAAAATCAAATCCGTAACGATTCACGTAGTAAAACACGTTCCAAACCCGTTCCTGAGGCGCTCCGTTCGGCCGCAGCGCCGTTTCGACGCGCCAAAACTTGCGCCATGTCATCTCATGTTTGCGCAAAAGCGCCCGCTCCAACGTTTGCTGAAGAAACTCGATTTGTGACTCAATGATGGCGGCATTTTTCGCCACCAATCCTTCCAATCCGCGGTCAATCTCCATGCCAAGCGCGCGCAGCGGCTGATGCGCCGCCTCGATGTCGGCTTTCGCTTTCGCAAACGCCTTGGCAAGCGGAACTTCAGCCGTCTCCTTCCGCCATCGCTCCTTGGCCGCTTCGAGCCGCCCGGCCAATACGTCGGCGGCTTCGAGACCGAGATCAGCGAGATCGGTTTGCAGCGAACGGCCGACGATCGTCGCCTGCAGGCGCGGCGCCAGCGGCGGCATTTCGAATCCGAACAGCGAAAACGCCTCCTTCAACTCCGCCCAATAGGCGATTTCTCCCGGGCCGGCGACAAAAGCGAGCGTCGGCAGCAAATACTCTTGCATAAGCGGACGAGTGACAACATTGTTGCTTAAACAGTGCGGCTTCGTCTCGGCAAGCTCAAGCAGCTGCTGTTTCGCAAAGACGATATGCCCGGCCTTGTCGCGGAACGCGCCGCGCTCTTCGTCATAGTGCAAAAGCAGGCGCTCATGGCCGTTGTAATAAAACAAGTTGGCCGCGTTGGGCGCTATCTCAATGAGCGGCGCATACCCGAGCGCGCGCAGCGCCTCTTGCTGCGCCAACACGGCCGATGTCACGCTGCGATGGCAGTCAATGAGCGCGGCGAAAAAACGGCGCTCAAGAAGGCGCACCGCCGCATCGCCGGCATTCAAGACAACCAATCCGTCAGCAGCAAACAGGCGCAAGACAATCGCCGCAAAAAAGTCGACAAACGTGCGCGCCTCATCCAAACATGTCTTGAGAAAGGAAAGCAGTTCGTTCGTCGCGTCCGTCTCCCCGTACGTTTTCACGACACGTTCGATCCACGCGCCGGCAAGCTCATGATCAAGCGGGACGTCGGCTGCCATCCGCCTTTCCTTCCGCTTGTGCGGATATAGCGCTTTCCTCACTTCGCCGCCCTCTACCACATACACATGGTCGATTTCCGCGATGTCATGATCCTCGCCGGCGATCCAAAACAGCGGCACGACCGGCACGCCAAGCTTCCGTTCCTGTTCTTTGGCGAGCTGGATGATAGTGATGATTTTATAGATCGTATAAAGCGGACCGGTCAACAGCCCGGCTTGCTGTCCGCCGACAACAACGACGCTGTTCTCCTGCCGCAGCTTGTCGATATTGTGCATCGTCGCCCTGCTTGCCGAGAACCGACGGTGATAGGCGTCTAAATAATCGGCAAGCCCGCTCCGGTCGTATGTCCGTTTTTGCAAATGAGACAACCGGCGGCGAAACGCCTGATCATCAGCCCAAACGTAGTCAAACCCTTTCTCAGCCGGAAACGCGCCGGTTATGTAATCGGCCGCCAGCTTTGTCGCCGCCGGCAGCGGAATTTCGTGAACCTCCATGGCGAAAACTCCCTTTCTTATGTATTCTTTCATGAGTATAGCACGTTCGGCGCCAAGAGAAAAAAATGATTGCTCAAAGGACGGCAGCGATGCGCGCCATCATGCCATAGACGAGCAGGCCGGCGTAAAGGGACGCAAAAATGAGAAAACTGGCCCGCCAAAATAGACGAAACACCGCCGCCAGGTGAAAATCCGCCTTTTTCCGCCAGTAGCCGAGTGCGATGGCGGCGTGCAATCCGAGCAAAAAGAGAAGAAGATGGACAAAATATGACTTTCCGAACAGCACGGCAAGCAAAAAATAGACGGCGGCGATGAAAAATGCGGTCGCCGCGTTGACCGCCGCGTAAAACGCCGCCCGTTTCCGCCCGCCAAACAGGCGCATGGCCGCATAGACGAGCCAAAACAGCAGCAGCGGCAGTGTGACGAATGTCGCCAACACCGGCGCGAGCCAGTCACCCATCGCGGCTCCCCCCTTCCTTCCCTTTCAGCGCGCAATACACAAAGCGGACGAGCGGCAACGCAACGCCGCGCGCTTCCCCTTGCTTCAGCACATAGCCCAAAATGGCGTCAATTTCCGTCCGACGCCCGTTTGCCACATCCATATACATCGACGAATAGTTGTCCACCGTGTTCCGGCATATATGAACGACCCGCTCCCACGCCCGTCCGGCGTCACGAAGCGGCAACACCCGCCGCACTTCATCAAACAGCTGCGCCATCATGTCCCGATACGGCGCCACCTCAAGAAGCTCGCCGTTTTTCACTTGCAACAGCGCCGTCAACGGGTTGATGACCGCATTGACGACAAGTTTGTCGACAAGAATGCGCTCCCAATCGTTCGCCCATTCAATGGGAAACTCTCGATCTCCAGCCAGCCCGGCGGCCGCAGCAGGCGACCCATAGAAGGGGGCAAGCGTCAGTTTGCCGGCGCCTGTGTGCGCAACCGTCCGATCGTCAAGCTTGAACGCGCCGTGCTCCACAACGCCGACGACGATGTTTTTGTCAGCAAAAACAGACAGCTGTTCGAGATGGCTCATCCCGTTTTGCAAAAAAACAATCGTGCCGACGCGGCGGAACGAATCACGCTGGGAGCAGACATCCGCCACATCATATTGTTTAACCGTCACAAACACAAGCGGCTCAACGAGTTCCGTCCCGGCAAACGGCCTTGCTTGAACGGCAGTCTCCGTTGTTTTTCCTTCTTTTTTCAGGGCGACACCGCATTCAGCAAGCTGCCTCGCCTGAGACAAGCGCCTTGTATACACCGTGACCTTATGGCGCCGCCCGAGATAAGCGGCAAGAAGCAGGCCGACCGCCCCGCCGCCGACAATGCCAATGTTCACATGTCTCCCCCGCCTTCCTGCCAAATTGCGTTAGCCTTATTTTAGCAAATGTCCCCGTCATCCGTTAAGAAAAAAAAAGCCGGCCCAAAGGCCAGCTTTTATCCTTCCCCGGCGCCCTCAGCCGCCGGCTCCGTTTGTTTTTCGGCGCCCGCCACTATTTTCCGCGCCCGCTCCATAATGGCGAGCAACGTTTTATACTCCTCTTGGACGGCCACCAGCTGCTTTTGCAACGCTTCCTTTTCCATTTGCAACTTTGTCACCATTTGTTGCAGCTGCTCCATATCGTTTTTTAACGCCCGATTTTCATCCGCTGTCCGCCGGGCGTCGCGCGCTTTTTGTCCTTCCGCTTGCAAAAAAGCGAGCACTTCCGTCCATGACAGTTTGCTCTCTGCTGCCGCTTCCATCTCCGTTTGTCCCCCTCCTTCTTTTACCGATGCCGCCTCTTTTTTTCGCGTTTTCCGTTCTTGCTTTGCCTGTTCAATTTCCTCTTTATACTGCTTGCGAACGTACGAATTCCAGCGGAACCCGCACGCTGCCGCTGTCCGCGACAAGCGCCGCCCCACCTCAGCAAACGCTTCTAGCTGGGTGCCGCCCTCGCGAATATATTGAAGCACAACGTTGGCCAACAGTTCATCTTCCTCTTTCGTCCAAGCATCCTGGCGTACTCCGGTCATCTCCCTTCCCTCCTCATCGCCGCTTTGTCATTATATGTATGCGGCTAATAGAAACAGTAGAAGGAAAAAATTACTGCTTGCGAAAAAAAGGATGCAACGCCTGTTCATGTTCAACCGACCCCATAGTGCGGCGCAACGGTCGATTTCAGCGAAAAATTGCTCACGAAACCAAACTGTTCGCCATTTTTCGCCCGCTGCCGCCTTATAGGCTTCTAAAACAGCGAGCGACCGCGCGGCATAAAGGGTGAGCCGCGCCTGCCATTGCTCGCGCCAGTGGTCAGCCGCCAAGACCGCATCAGCCCACCCGCACGCTTCCATATCTTCCGCTGTCATCGGTTCAGCGCGCAGCAATAGATCGAGGGCCCGCGCGTACGGCAGTTTGCCGAACAGCATCGAGGCGCCGCCCCAGCCGGTTGTGATGCCGAGCCGCCCTTGAATGAACCCGATTCGGCTTCCTTCTTTGACAAAACGGAAATCGCAGGCCGTCGCCAGCTCGCAGCCCCTCCCATCGCGGCGCCATTGACGAGCGCGGCCGTCGGTTTCGGAAACGTCAGCAGCCGGTAGAGCACCTCCCCCATGCGCGTCAGCATCTGTTTCGCCTCAGCGCCGCGCAAAGGCCCGAACTCGTGTAAATCGCCGCCCGAGCAAAAAGCCTCATCACCAGCGCCCGTGATGGCAAATATTTTGACCCGCTCATCCGTTTCCGCCTCGCTCAGCGCTCCCTCAAGCGCCTCCATCACTACAAAATTGACTGCATTCCGTTTTTCGGGACGGCAAATCGTAAACAAGGCGACGCCGTCACGCTGCTCCATCATCGCTTCCATCAGCACTCCTCCCTCTAGAAATGTTGATTTATCAAGGCTTTTCGGCCCCTCAGGGGTGTCCAAAAAATATTTTTCGACAAAATCCCTTACATCCTTTTTCAGTTTTGTGGATATCTTACAGACCTAGGGTGCGCTTCGCGGCCACG